>JAEDOJ010000066.1 GCA_016302015.1 Oscillospiraceae bacterium
CGGTCAAAAACCGTCATTACCTCTGCGGAACGGGTGATTGAGATCGAAATCGGTCGGATTGGACGGAAAAGCGCCTTCCTGTCGGTGGACGGCGGCCGGGCTTTGCGGCTGAATATGGGTGATAAGGTGACCATTACCCAGTCGAACTATACCACGAGGCTGGTTCATCTCAGTGACCGGAGCTTTTTTGAGATTGTGAAAAATAAATTTAAGTAGGTTTTGAAATGAAAGCGAATCGACAGAAGAAAATTATTGAGATCATTTCCGAGAAAAGCATTGAAACGCAGGAGCAGCTGCTGAAGGAACTGAATGCCTGCGGCTTCCGGAGCACCCAGGCAACGGTTTCCAGAGATATTAAGGATCTGCGCCTGATTAAGACGTTGGACAGCGTGGGCTGTTACCGCTACAGTGTTCCGAATAAAAACGAAAGAGAGCGGTTTGACGCCAGATTCCAGGTGATTTTCCATGAGTGCGTGACCAATGTGGACTGTGCCCAGAATATGGTGGTCATCAAGACGGTGCCCGGCCTCGGTTCTGCGGCAGGGGCGAACATTGATGCCCTGCATATGCCCTCTGTGGTGGGAACGCTGGCTGGAGACGATACCACCCTTGTCATTATGCGGGATACGGAAAGCGCAACAGAGTTTTGCAGAGAAATCAGTAAAATGCTTGAGTAAAAGGGGAATGAGCCATGCTCCGATTGCTGCATATTGAGAATATTGCCGTCATCGAGTGTGCGGATATCCAGTTCGAGGACGGCTTCAATGTGATGACCGGCGAAACCGGCGCAGGTAAATCCATTGTCATTGACGCAATTTCCGCAATTTTGGGGGAGCGAGCCTATCGGGACATGATCCGCACCGGAACCAATAAGGCCTCTGTCCGGGCGATTTTTGACAGCGTACCGGAGTTGACCTGGTTTTCCGAGAATGATGTGCCCTATGAGGAGGAGCTGACCATCCAGAGGGAAATCTATCTGGACGGGAAGAACGCCTGCAAGGTCAACGGCATTCCGGTTTCCGTCAGCGGATTAAAAAAACTGGGAATTCAGTTGATCAATATCCACGGCCAGCACGATTCCGCTTCTCTGTTTGACGAGGCGTATCATCTGTCCTTCCTGGACAGCTTTGCGGAGGATGAGGGCCTGTTATCCGGCTACGCTGAAAGCTACCGCCGGGTGCAGGAGCTGCAGCGGGAGATTGACCGCCTGTCCATGGACGAGGGGGAGAAGCTCCGCCGCATGGAAACCCTGAAATATCAGATTGATGAAATCACCCGGGTCAACCCCATTGCCGGAGAGGACGAGAGGCTGGAAGCAAAGCGGAAGCTGGCGCAGAACGCCGAGAAGCTCATGTCCGGTCTGCAAAGTGCCGCCATGGGTCTGGATGGTGACGAGGATACGGAGGGGGCGGCGTCCCTGCTGGCGCAGGCGGAGCGGGCGCTGGGGAAGCTGACCAGATTTGACGAGTCCTTCGCCCAGCTCCACAGTCTGGTTTCGGATCTGATGTATCAGGTGCAGGACGCAGCGGAGCAGGTGCAGGATAAGCTCTACGCTCTGTCCTATTCCTCCGATGAACTGGAACAGATTGAGGAGCGGCTGGATCAGCTCAGCCGCCTGCGGAAAAAATACGGCGCTACCTGTGAGGATATTTTAGCCTATCTGGAACGGGCGAAGAATGACCTGGACGAGATCGAGTTTGCCGATGACCGGATGGAGCAGCTAAAGAGAAAGCTGAAGGAAGCGGAAAAGGCGGCTTGGGAAAAGGCAACGGAGCTGCGGGAACTGCGGAAGCGGGCGGCGAAGGGACTGGAAGGCCGGGTTTTGAAGGAACTGTCCGATCTGGATATGAAGAAGGTTCAGTTCTCCTGCGTTTTCACGGAAACGGCGTTGACCCCTCTGGGAGCGGACGCAGTGGCGTTTTATATGTCTGCCAACCTTGGCGAGGCGCTGAAGCCCCTGAACAAGGTGGCCTCCGGCGGCGAGCTGGCACGAATCATGCTGGCGCTGAAAAATGTGCTGGCGGAGCGGGATCATGTGCCCACCCTGATTTTTGATGAGGTGGATACCGGCGTGTCCGGACGGGCGGCGCAGCATGTGGCGGAGAAGCTGAAATCCGTTTCCGGGTCGAAGCAGGTGCTCTGCGTGACCCATCTGCCCCAGCTTGCGGCCATGGCGGATACCCATTTCCTCATTGCCAAGGGAGAACGACAGGGGAGAACCTATACCACGGTGACGCCGCTGGACTTTGAGGGAAGAAAGCAGGAGCTTGCCAGAATCATCGGCGGCTCTACCATTACGAGTACCACGTTACAGAGTGCGGCGGAGATGCTGCGGCAGTAGTTGAAATGGGTGTTGTGCGGATAACACCCATTTTTCAATAAGACAGAAAGAGAGGGAACGATATGAAAGCTTGGATGGGGAGAATTTTGGCGCTTGTTCTGACGGTGGTGCTGGCGGTGTGCTGTGTGCAGCCTGTTTCCGCCGTCAGCATCTGGTTTCTGGAACAGCACCCCGACTGGCATTTCGACCTGACCAACGAACCGGATCGGCCCATGACGGTGGAGGAGTTTATTGCGCTGACGGTGTCCTATTCCTACTGGTCCTTTGGGGTGGAGGGGACGACTCCAAGAGATCGGGACGGCGACCTGCCCTCGGACTGGGCTGCCCCCTATATTCGGGAGGAAGTCCAAAAGGGCGTGATCGATCCCTCTGCCATTGACTATCAGGCCACTGCCACGATGGCCTTCGCCATGAATTTTATCGTCAATTGCAAGGGTCTGTACGGCTATAACGCAGTGAATCTGCGGAAATTTTCCGGTGCCTCCGGCCTGACCACGGAGCAGAAGCTCTGCCTGAATGTGGCGGTGGATTACGGCTACTTTCCCTACACGGAGAATCTGAACGTTTCCGTGCCCCTGCTTCGGAGGGAGCTGGAGGAAAAATACCTGATCCCGGAGGGAAACCCTGCCCCGGTGTGCGGCGTCAGCCCCAAGGCAAGCACCTTCCCCAAGTCCATGGTCTTTTTTGAGGACAGCTACGGCGAACCCGAAGCCCAGATCGAAATCCTGAAGGCCAACGGGGACAGCTATAATATTGTTTCTCTGGACGCTATCTATCTGATCAAGGATGCGGTGAGCGAGGACAAGGGCTACACCTATGTGGGAGACAATATCGCCAACGACAACGACATCGGCCAGTTGGAGGTGGTTGATTTCTGCCATGCCACCGGCAAGACGGTGCTGGGCGGCGTGATTACCTGGTACGATGACTCTGTCATGCAGGAACTGGCCGGCAACGAACGAGCGCAGGACGTGTGCGTGGAGGAACTGCTGCAGGTGGTGGAGGAGCGGAATCTGGACGGCTTGAATGTGGACATCGAACTGGACGGCAACGCCTATCGCCAGACCTACAGTTCCCTTGTGACCAAGCTGTCGGAGAGACTGCACCAGAGAGGTAAGCTGTTGATGCTCACCGTGGGCGGCTATATGTGGGCAAAGGACGAGGCCACCTCCATCTATGACTACAGCGTGATCAAGCAAACCGCCGACCTGATTTCCCTGATTACTTATGATATTTGCAGCGCCCGTTCCTATAACGCCGGCGGTGAGCTGGGCGCCATGAGCAATCTGGCCTATACCAGCCGGTGCGCCCGGTATGCGGCCACCTACTTTGACCCGGAAAAGGTGCTGCTTGGCCTGGGCGGCTACGGCATTTTGTATAACACCACCGACCACAGGGCGAAAACCATCACCATGGATCAGGTGGAGGAGCTGCTTGACCAATACCATGCAACGCCCCAGACCCACGGCGGGGAAGTGGACGACTGCTACTTTACCTTTACGGACGACGGCAAGGAGTATGCGGTCTACTACGAGTCCGATGCCACCATGAAACGGCGAATTGACCTTGCCAAAAACTACGGCATGGGCGGCGTGGCAGGCTTTTATGTCACCGGAAATCACAGGGGTATGTTTGAGGAAATGGAAAAAGGGCTGGCAGACCTGCCCTTCCGGGATGTGGCGAAGAACGTCTGGTACTATGACAGCGTGAAATTTGCCTATGAGAACAACCTGTTTAACGGAACCAGCTCCACCACCTTCGGCCCGGAGGAGGCCATGACCCGTGCCATGCTGGTAACGGTGCTGTGGAGATATGAGGGCAAGCCTGCGCCGGCGAGTGCTGCGAATTTCTCCGACGTGAAGGAGAATATTTGGTATGCCCAGGCGGTGGCGTGGGCCAGCGAAAACGGGATCGTCAACGGCGTTGGCCGGGGGAGGTTTGCTCCCGATGAGAATGTGACCCGGGAGCAGATGGCGGCGATTCTCCTGCGCTATGCCCAGAAGAAAAATCTGCCGGTGGATCAGCGGGCGGATATTTCTACCTTCCCGGATCATTCCGGGGTCAGCTCCTGGGCGAAGGAGGCCATCGGTTGGACGGTGGCGGCGCAGATCATCGGCGGCACCAGCCAAGGCGGCTCTGTGTTCTTAGACCCCCAGGGAAATGCCACCAGAGCCCAGGTCGCGAAGATCCTTCGCTGCTTCATTCAGACCTACGGCGGTTGAAGACAGATTTTTCTTGACAAACTCCAACCTTTCTGATAGGATACAGAGGATAAAACGCAAGGATGGGAAGAAGTATCCGCAAAGCTCCTTTGCAGAGAGCCGCCGGTTGGTGCAAGACGGTGGGGAGCGGCAGAGAAATACATCCCGGAGCGGTCTGCCTGAAGGTGCAGTAGGGCAGAACGGGGCGTGCCCGTTACAGCGCAGGAGTCTCTGACTCTCTGAGACTGTCCGCTGCGAGGCGGCAGTGAACCAGAGGTGGTACAGCGTATTTTACGCCCTCTGTCCGTTGGGACAGGGGGCGATTTTGTGTCTGCAGAAAGGAAAAAGCGAAGGAAATTCCGTAAGCCTGGAGAGTGCGTGCTCCTGCTGCTGTTTTTCGCCGTCTTTCTTTACAGCCTGATCTATGCCATGGACTGCTCCATTTCGGCCGGGGACCTGGACGCGTGTCTGGCAGACGCCTATGAGGGACGCTGCGTGGAGATCTCCCAGGTGGAGCTTTACGGCAAGCACGGGGGTGGAACACAATGGCTTTTCCTGAAATTAGAGAACGGAGCCCACGTTGGCGCACCGTTGGAGGAGCTGGAAAAAGCCGGCCTGGAGGTGGACGAGCTGGAACGTTTTCGGGGAGAGACCATGAGGTTTTCCTATACAACGATCCTTCGACCCAGATCCTTCGCCCATTACCCGATCGACATTTCCTATCAGGGAAGGCATCTTACAGCAACGGAGGTCATGGTGAAAAATCTCCGTTCCGATGCATTCGGGTGTTATGTTATCGCCGGATTGAATCTCTTTATCATTCTAATCTTTTCTCCGCTTTGCTTCGCGGAATGGATTGAAAAATTCCTCCGGGAAAGAAAGCATCAGAAAAACCGAAGAAGAAAAGCAGAAAAGAAGCGGGCTTGGCTTGAAAAACAGGAACAAAACGAACAACTTCCAAATAGCAAAGGAGATAAGTTATGAAAGTATATGATGAACTGGTTGCCCGGGGTCTGATCGCACAGGTGACCAACGAAGAAGAAATTCGTGAAATGGTGGACAACGGCAAGGCGGTGTTCTACATCGGCTTCGACCCCACTGCGGATTCCCTGCATGTGGGTCACTTTATGGCGCTGTGCCTGATGAAGCGGCTGCAGATGGCGGGCAACCGCCCCATTGCCCTCATCGGCGGCGGTACCGCCATGATCGGCGACCCCTCCGGCCGCAGCGATATGCGCTCCATGATGACCAGGGAAACCATCGCCCACAACTGCGACTGCTTCAAAAAGCAGATGGAGCGGTTCATTGAGTTTGGGGAAGGCAAGGCCATGATGGTCAACAATGCGGACTGGCTGCTGAACCTGAACTATGTGGACTTTATCCGTGATGTGGGCGCTTGCTTCTCGGTGAACAATATGCTCCGGGCGGAGTGCTTCAAGCAGCGCATGGAAAAGGGACTTAGCTTCCTGGAGTTCAACTACATGCCCATGCAGTCCTATGATTTCTACTACCTCTTCCAGCACTACGGCTGCAATATGCAGTTCGGCGGCAACGATCAGTGGAGCAATATGCTGGGCGGCACGGAGCTGATTCGCCGGAAGCTGGGGAAGGACGCCCATGCCATGACCATCACCCTGCTTCTGAACTCCGAGGGCAAGAAGATGGGCAAGACCGCCAAGGGCGCAGTCTGGCTGGACCCGGAGAAGACCTCTCCCTTTGACTTCTTCCAGTATTGGAGAAACGTGGCGGATGACGATGTGATGAAGTGCATCCGTATGCTGACCTTCCTGCCCCTGGAGGAGATTGACGCCATGGACAAATGGGAGGGCAGCGAGCTGAACAAGGCGAAGGAAATCCTTGCCTATGAGCTGACCAAGCTGGTACACGGCGAGGAAGAGGCGGAAAAGGCTCGCAACGCAGCCAAAGCCCTCTTTGCAGGGGGTGCGGACGATTCCAATATGCCCACCACCGAGCTGACCGCCGACCAGCTGAAGGAAGGCAAAATCGCCATTCTCGACCTGATGCTGGCCTGCAAGCTGGCGCCCACCAAGTCTGAGGCGAGACGCCTCGTCCAGCAGGGCGGCGTCTTCGCCAACGAGGAAAAGGTGGCGTCCATCGACACCTTCTTTACCGCCGACCAGTTAAAGGACGGCGTGAAGCTGCGCAAGGGCAAGAAGGTTCACCACAAAGCGGTTCTGGCATAAGAAATGGCAACCATTCTGGACTATCTCCACTGGCGTGGAGATCTGACCATGGAGGAAAGACCCTTCACAGAGGTTGACAACCTGATTTTTGCCAAGCTGATCTATTTTGATTTTGACGAGATTCCTTTGGAGCAGCCCGTCACCCTGCGGGAATATTTTCAGCGGTATCAGCGGTTGGAGGAGCCAAAAATCTACGGCTCCAACAGCCCGGTCCCCCTTCTGGAAGCCTGCAGCCAGTCGGAGCGCTTTGGCTCCACGGTGATTCGGGAGTTTCGTGGCATTCTGGATACGGAACGCCAGACCCAGTTTGCGGCGGCAACCTTTGTGATGTCGGACGGGAGCTGCTACGTGGCGTACCGGGGGACGGACAGCTCTCTTGTAGGCTGGCGGGAGGATTTTAACCTGATGTACATGGAAGAAACTCCCGCGCAGGGGGAGGCCGTGGCCTATCTGGAGAGGATCATGGACGAAGTGCCCGGCAGAGTCCTTGTGGGAGGCCATTCCAAAGGGGGAAATCTGGCGGTTTATGCCGCTGCCTTCTGCCGGAAGGAATACCGTGACCGAATCGCCGCAGTCTATTCTAATGACGGCCCCGGCTTTAACCGCCACATTGGGGAGAGTCCGGAATATGGGGAGGTTTTGCCCAAGGTGCGGCTGATCATCCCGGAATCCTCCATGATTGGGATCATTTTTTCCTATGGGATGAAGAAGGAGATCATCAAATGCAGTGTGGATGGGGCGGCGCAGCAGCACAACCCCTATACCTGGCTGGTGGAGCGTGAGACCTTTGTCCGGGCAGGCCAGCAAACCTATTCCAGCCTGTTTCTGGACGAGACCCTGAAGAAGTGGTTCGATTCTCTGGATGAGGAAAACCGGCGGGGTGTTGTCTCTACGATTTTTGATGCGTTGGACGCTTCCGGCGCAGCGACCCTGGAGGAGCTGAACCAGAAAAAGTGGCTTTCCTACAATGCGATTTTGAAAGCCACCCACACTTTGAGTCAGGATGCGAAAGCCAACTTCCGGGAAACATTGAAAAAGCTGGCCCTTGCCAGCCGGGATGTGCTGTGGGATGAAACCAAAAAACGGCTTCCTCCTTTTAAGCACAAAACAGA
>JAEDOJ010000067.1 GCA_016302015.1 Oscillospiraceae bacterium
GGCGACTTTAAGTCCGGCAGCGGTGCAATGGAGGGCGCGCTGGGCCTTGCGAAGCATCTGATCGACGACATGAACTGGATGCAGCCCGCCGCATGGGTTCTGTGGAACATTGTGGACGTGCATAAGGACTCCTCCTTCAGAAATCCCCAGGATAAAGCTACCGAAAGCGGCGACTACTGGTACAGCTACGGCGATCCCGCCTTCAGCGGATACAACCCCAACAGCCGTATGTGGGGCGTTGCCCTGGCGGATCACGACGCCCAGGAGCTGAAGCTCTCCCAGAAATACTACGGCTTCGGGCAGTTTACAAAATACATCAACCCCGGCGACACCATCATTTTGACCGATGATATGTCCAATACCCTCGCCGCCTATAATAAGGACAGCGGCGACATTAAGATCGTTGCGGTAAATGACACCGCCGATGACAAGACCTATTCCTTTGACCTGTCCAATATGCACAAGGTAGGAACTACGGTCACTGCAACCCGCACCAGCGGAAGCTACGGCGAGGGCGAGCATTGGGCGGATGTGAGTAATGAGTCCACCCTGTCCCTCAGCGGGAAGACGCTCAGCGCCACATTGAAGGCAAACTCCATCACCACCTATGTGATTCACGGGGACGCGGTGCCGCTTTCTCAGGGTGTGTACACGCTGAAGATGGCAGACGGCAGCTTCCTGACCATGGGAGACGTGGCGAACAACGCTGCTGCGATCACCTTTGCAGCAGAGGACACGGCCACGAACAAGCAGCAATTCCGCATTGTTTCCGACGGACAAGGCTATTACACCATCCAGTCCGTCTACAACAGCACCTGTCTGGATGTTTCCAACGGCGCAACCACAGACGGCACGGAGGTCATTGGTTACACCGCAACCGGCGGCGACAACCAGAAATGGTACGCCGTCAAAAATGCGGACGGAACCTATATGATCCTCAGCAAGAACAGCGACAAGGCCCTGACGGTGACAAACGGCAAGCTGACCATCGGAACGCCGGCAGCTTCTCAGGAGCAAAAGCTGCTTCTGGTTCCCAAGGACGTCACCGTCTACAACACCGCCACCCTCTATGACTACAGCACCGCTTACCGCTACGGTTCCTCCGACGATTGGTTCACCGAAAATCATTATGAGGATCTCCAGAGCGGAAAGAGCGACTACAACTGGGATCTGGCCAAGCAAATCGGCAGCGCCACAAATAACGAGTGGAACGGCATCTTCTTCTCCAGCGGCTCGAACCGGGATACGCTGGCGATTCAGGCGGATCATTTGGACAAGGCCGAGCTGGTAAATGCCCAGGTCAGCTCCGCCTCCCATCCGGGTCAGCTCAAGTCCGATGCCTCCGTCACCGACGGCGACCTTGATAACTACCCCTGGGATACATATGTGGAAAACAACTGGGCGGCCAGAAAGCAGGGTTCCCTAACCCTGAAGAACTTCACCTCGGTGGATCATGTGGCACAGGTCAAAGCATATTTCTACTCCACGGTAAAAAGCACCGACTGCGTTCAGCCGACCACCGCAACCCTGAAGCTGACCGCAGGAGGAAATACCTATTCCCTCACGGTCGCTCCCACGTATCTGAACGAAAATCTGTACGTTGCCACCTTCGACAATCTGGGCGTGCTGGATCAGGTCACCGAGCTGACCATGGAGGTTTCCTCTGATACTACTGATCAAAGATGGATGGTCATCTCCGAAATTGAGGTCTATACGGACAACGAAAGCCAGTACCTTACAAAGACGCTGACTTCCTCGGACGTAGACACCATTACCACCTCCGCAGTCAACGCATCTCCCAGCGACAACAACACCGGTGTTTTAAGCGGAATGTGGCTTTCTTCCAATACTCATTCCGGTCAGGTCGGAACTGCAAATGATCTGCACAACGGCAACCTTACCGACAAGGTGTGGACTACATGGGACAGCGACGGCAGCAAGATGTCCTCCGGTACGCTGACCATGAACACCAACTCGTTCAACGGTCTTCAGACAGTCAAACTCTTCTTCACGGACAAGGACGGGACGAATCCGGCATCTCATCCCACTGATGTGAAGCTGACCGTTACAGCCTCCGACGGCGACCATGTGTTTACAAATCCTTTCAAGTACACCTTTGCGCAGGGCGACGCAAATATCTGCGAGGTGATTTTCCAAGGACTGAACTCCTTGAACGGTGTGACCGCCATGAAGATCGATGTAACCACAAGCCCCCACTATCTGGTTCTGTCCGAGGTTGAGGTCTGCACCACGGTGAGCGATTGGAACAATTGGACAGAAGCGAATGCGACGGATGTGTTCAACGGAAACAAAACAGATCGCGCATGGACCTCCTATAGTAGCAAGCTGAACAAGGACAATGAGAGCTATATCAGCGTGCATCTCAAGCAGCAGCATTGGATCAGCGAGGTCAATGTCTATCTTTCTCTCAATGGTGAGAGTAATTCTGTTTGGCCCACAGAGATCCAGCTTCGCAACGCTCTTGAGGGCGTTCATCCCGATGAAGGTAATGACTGCTACACCTTCTGCTCAGGCTACACGGACGTCACCATCAATGGACAAAATCTCCGGAAATATACCATTCACTGGGACGGCACCCGCAGAGGTGATGTTCCCGCTGTGTACACGCAGGACTTCGAGCTGCTGTTCAAGCAGGAGAATTCCGATACGACCCGGGCGAAAGTGATCGTTACCGAGGTAGAGGTAGTAACCTGCGACACCTACTTCTCCGCGAACAGCCAATGGACGGGACATTCTCATAACGGAGACGGAAACTATGTCATCCCCGGTCTGGCAAAGTCCACCCTGACCAACGATGAAATCTCCTTCAACGTACCCGAAGCGGGACTTTTCACCCAGGACGAGGGAAACAAAGAGGTTTATAATAACATTCAAATCCCCTTTGTCTATTCCTCCGCTGACGGCTATTATACCTTCAGCACCAACGACGGTACAGATCATCCCGGCACGGATGTCCATTTCCCGGATAAAAACGGTGACGGAAAGCTCACCCGGGACGAATTCGAGGACGGCGCCGTCCTCGTCAGAGACGACACGCGGCATGACCCGCCCGGTGAAGGAAACGGCCCCGGCTTCTTCCCCTTCAATATGGGCACAGGCACGCAGACGACCGACTACCACTTCGGCATGAAGACCGCCATTCACTTCACCATGACGCCTGACGGCACCGTCAGCGGCTCCGATGGCACACCCATCACCTTTGAATTCGCCGGTGATGATGATGTCTGGGTCTATATCGACGGGAAGCTGGTTCTGGATCTGGGCGGCGTTCACAGCTCCATGTCCGCAAAAATCGACTTCGAAGCCAACTCCATTACCACTTGGGGTACCTACGGCAACGAAAACCTCACCAACGCAGGCAAAGTCTTCAACGACGAGAACGGCACAGGCATTTTGAACGTAACCAGAGATTCCTTCGCAAACGGCGAGGAGCACGACATGATGATCTTCTATCTGGAGCGCGGCGCCGGCGAGTCCAACTGCCTCATCCGCTACAATATGCCCAGAACCAACGTTGTTCAGGTGGGGAAGAAGATTGAACGCAATCAGGGCACCCTTTCCGCAGACGAACTGGAAGCCGTCAACAAGGTGGACTTCACCTTCCGCATTACCGACACCCAAAGCAAGCCTCTGACCGGTCTGTTCTACCTGTATGAGAACGGCGCCTATGTTCGGGAGCAGTCCACAGACGCAAACGGCTACTTCACGCTGAAAAATAACCAGTATGCCCGCTTCATCGTGCCGGAAATTGATGAATCCTACATGGTGGTGGAGAGCAGAAACAGCCTGAATTCGTCCGTTTGGATGACGCCTACGGTACAGGCGGTCTTTAACAGCCAATCTTTGACGAATCCTGCGGTCGCCACGAATGAGGATTCCTTCAGCACCACCCTGACGGGCTATACCTCCACCGGCGTCGGTGATACCCTCTATGCTACCTTCACCAACATTGTCGGCGGCGAGCTGAAATACATAGCGGGAGAAACCGTGGTCATTGACTACGGTCTGCCGGTGCTGATCGACATCATGTCAAACGATTACAACGTGAGCACCAATCAGTTCACCCTGAAGGATGTTCCCTCCAGCCCCTATGGCAAGGTGGAAGTGGTGGATGCCGACGGAAAGCCGGTCAGCAATTACAAAACCGAGCGCGGGTCCTATTATCTGAAGTTCACTCCCACCCAGTACCTGAGCAATGTGGTCAAACTGACCTATTCCTATAATGAGCTTCCGGGCCTGTCCGCCACGGCTACGGTCATTCCCGCCACCACCATGTACTACGAGGAGAACTTCAAAAACGCCGAAGGAAAGGATTATATCACCTTTACCAATTCCAGTATGACTGGATGGACCGGTTTCAGCGCAAAGAACGATAATAAAACCTATGCTGCCTATCAGGAGCCGGGCGTGGTTGGCACGGCGAACGATTCTCCCTACGGCTCCGATGCCGCCTACCTCAACGGTGACGGAGACAGCCATGGCACCAGCTACTACACCGATACCACGAACTACGCCGCAGCATTTACCTACACGTTCACAGGAACCGGCACAGCCTTCTTTGCACGAATTTCCGAAACCTCCGGGTATCTGAGAATTTCCATCAAGAATGTAGAAACCAACGAACAGTATTTCCACGGTTCCAACGGAAGCAATTACATCTACATTGATACAAAGTATGCCGTTAAGGACAAGACCCTCTATAACATCCCCGTGTATAATATTGAGGATATGCCCTACGGCACCTATAAGATCACCGTCACCATTGCAAATCCCAGATCCGATCTCTGGTACAAGGATCAGAACGAGTTCTATCTGGATGGTGTCCGGGTCTACAATCCCATGGGACTGTCCACTGAGGATAACCCGGAGTATCCCACCGCTGCAAATGCCTACGCTGTGGATATGGAAGCCGATGCAAAGATGCCGAATCTCCGGGACTTCATTCTGTCCACACAGTCGGCAAAGGAGCCCTGCGACATTCAGAACGGCATCCAACTGAATGCTGCTCAACAGACAGCGCTGACAGACAAAGACAAGGAAACGGTGGCCTGGGAGACAACCACCACCGGAAGCATTCAGGTGAACCAGACCATCGAAAATCTGAACACCGTGACCGCATATCTCTCTCTGGCAGAGCCTTACAAGGCGCCGAAGATCGCAAGACTCCAGTATTACACAAAGGACGAAGACAAAGAGGTACGCCACACGGTTTACGGCGCCATTCGGCAGGAAGGTTCCCTCTGCACCGTGACCTTTGCACCCGTCATGTCCGTACCGGTAACCAGAATGGGTGTGTACTTCTTCGGCGACGACGGCGCGAAAATCGCTGTGACGGAGCTGGAGGCAACCACCGCCACGTGGGGAAGCGACAGTAAAAACAGCGTGGTCTTTACCGACACCAATGCCGAAATCGTTGCGATCAATGACTACGAAAGCATTGGCCCCAAGGAGGAGGTTTACCTCAAAAAAGATCAGCAGCTTGGCTTTAAGCTGAAGAACTGGTCGGAGCAGGTAACGGGCACAAGGCTGTTCCTTGGCATGAAGCGTCCGGAGGGAACCAGGTGCACTCTGACCATCAATGACATTCCCTTTGAAATCAATAACACCACGGACTGCTACTATGATATCACCGCAGCCGCACAAAAGCACGGCGGCGTCATGGTGATCAGCGTCACCGAGGGAATGGTCTCTCTGACCAACATGAAGACCACAGGCAGCCCCCTTACCCTTGCGGACATGAAGGACGCCGCAGCGCCGGACACCAGCCTGACGGTCTATGATCAGCTTCGCATTGCTATGGGCATTGAGATCATGGAAGTACCGGGCACCGGCGAAGAACCCGCTCCCGGCGAAGAACCCGCTCCCGGCGAAGAGCCCACTCCCAGCGAAGAGCCCACTCCCAGCGAGGAGCCCACTCCCAGCGAGGAGCCCACTCCCAGCGAGGAGCCCACTCCCGGCGAGGAAGAAAAACCCTCAGCCTCCTTCACCGATCTGGCGGAGAACGCATGGTACATTGAGGGCGTGGACTATGTTCTGTCCCACGGTCTGATGTTGGGTAAGGGCAACGGCATCTTCGATCCTGACGGGACGATCACCAGAGGTGAGGTCGTCACGGTGCTGTACCGTCTGGCAGGTCGGCCTGCGGTCACCGGCGTCTGCCCCTTCACGGATGTGGATCAGAAGGATTACTTCCACGATTCCGTTCTCTGGGCAGCCCGGACCGGTATCACCACGGGAGTTTCCGCCACACGCTTCGATCCTGCGGCTCCGGTCACAAGAGAAGAGATGGTTACCTTCTTCTATCGCTATGCCAAGTACAGCGGCCTGGATATGGCTGTCACGGAGGATTTGTCCTCCTTTGCAGATGCCGAAGCCGTGCAGACCTTTGCCAAAGCACCCATGGCATGGGCAATCGGAACCGGACTGATTTTGGGCATGGAAAACAATACCCTCCAGCCCGGCGGCACAGCCACCCGTGGGCAGGCGGCAACCATCCTCATGCGCTACGCCGAGAAGATCGGAAAAACTGAATAACCAATGGAAGGCTGCGGAATTGCTCCGCAGCCTTTTTTCTGTTTTTTGTAAAAAATTTTCCAAAAAAGCTACCAATTCTTCCCTGCTCATGCTATACTGTAAATATGACCAGAATTTGGCAAAAGCTTTGAAAGCTTTTTATCAAATTTTTCATAACACGGCGCATCACACAGGATTCTTGATGAAATATCATCAAGAATCGGCATAAGAAAATGAAAGAAGGAGAAGAAAATGAAAAAAATATTTCCTCCCCGTAAGCTGATCTCCCTGATCACGGCACTAACGCTGATTCTTTCCCTGTTTCTGACAATGATTCCGCCGGTCAATGGGTCAGACTCTGTCAAAACTGTCTGGCTGAATCCCTCTGCCGCTTCGCCCTTCCATAACGGCGAATTTCAGGGCTGGGGAACCTCCCTGTGCTGGTGGGCCAATCGGGTGGGCTACAGCCCCAGCCTGACCCAGCAGGCAGTCAAAGCCTTTTTCTCCGAGGAAGGGCTGGGTCTGGACATTGCCCGGTACAACATCGGCGGCGGCGAAAACCCCGACCACAACCATGTGCTTCGCTCCGATTCCATGGTTCCCGGTATGTGGGACAGCTTTTCGTGGTACAACTACAACGCCGCAGGCAACTACCACTACGATGTGAGCATCACCTACGACATTACCAACGACCAAAACCAGCTCAATGTGGCAAAGGCCGCCTTAGCCGCCAACCCGAACCTCTATTTTGAGGCTTTTTCCAATTCCGCTCCCTATTTCATGACCAATAGCTGGTGTACCAGCGGTGCGAACAACGCCTGGGACAACAACCTGCGGGACGAAATGTACGACGACTTTGCCAGATACATTGCCGCCTGCACCGGCCTTCTGCGTGCCGAGGGGATCAATGTACAGAGCTATTCCCCCATCAACGAGCCGGACACCAATTACTGGGGCGCATGGTCAGACAAGCAGGAGGGCTGCCATTTCTCCCCCGGTGAAAGCCAGTCCAGAATTTTCGTGGAAACCCGCAAAGCTCTGGACGCCGCCGGCTTGGGAGACGTTCTGGTTGCGGGCATGGATGAAACCAGTATTGATAAGTCCGTTGCCAATCTGGATCAACTGACTCAGGAAGCCATGACTGCCTTGGGACGTATCGACACTCACACCTACGGCGGCTCTCAGCGTTATGCCCTGAAGGATAAGGCCATCAATCTGGGCAAGACCCTTTGGATGAGCGAGGTGGATGGAGACTACAAGTCCGGTACCGG
>JAEDOJ010000068.1 GCA_016302015.1 Oscillospiraceae bacterium
CACCATCGGCGTGTATCGCCTCACGATGAAGAGCAACAGCGACAATTTCCGCCAAAGCTCCATTCAGGGCGTGATGAAGCGAATCAAGGCCAAAGGAGCGACGGTCATTATCTATGAGCCCACGCTGGAGGACGGTTCCACCTTCTTTGGAAGCCGTGTGGTCAACGATCTGGCGCAGTTCAAGGCACAGTCCAAGGCTATCATTGCCAACCGTTATGACGACTGTCTGGATGATGTGGAGGAGAAGGTTTATACCAGAGACCTGTTCCGCAGAGATTGAAGTTATCTATGAAAATCGGAATTATCACCCATTATTACAAAAGCGGGAATTACGGCGGAACGTTGCAGGCCTACGCTCTGTGTAAGCAGCTGGAAAAAATGGGCTATGAGGCGGAACAAATTTGTGCCGCCTTCCTCAGCGGTCTGCCCATGACGGCACAACCGGGCGGGCTCCAAAGGCTGATTCACAAGGCGAAGCTGGTTCTTGACCCCTGTCGGAGGCTGAATCACCTCTGTCATCCCGTGGCGGCCTTCCGGTGCAGGCAGCGGAAAAAGGCGGTGATGGCCTTCGGAAAGACCATCCCTCACAGCAGGAGGGTCTATACGGATAAAACGCTGCCGGAGGCGAATTCAGAGTATCAGGCGTTCATCACCGGCAGCGATCAGGTATGGAATCCGGAGTGCTACAGTCCTGCCTATTATCTGGCTTTTGCGGAAAAGGGGAAACTCAAGCTGTCCTATGGGGCGAGCATCTCCAAGGCTCAACTGACCCAGCCTCAGAGGGAGACAATCCGGGAACATCTGGCTGATTTTTCCGGGGTTTCTGTTCGGGAAGAGAGAGCGGCGGAGCTGATCGGGGAGCTTGCTCCCGCAACTGTTGCATGGGTTTTGGATCCCACGCTGCTGCTGTCCCGGGAGGAGTGGGACGAGGTTTGCGCCCCCGGAGTGATCCGGGAGCCCTATGCGTTCTGCTTCTTCCTTGGTGGAGACGAGAGCTTCAGGACGGCGGCGGCTGCCTTCGCAAGAGAGAAGGGGCTGAAGCTGGTGACCCTACCCTATTTAACAGGCCAATACCGAAAGACCGACAAAAAATTCGGAGATATCCGACTTTACCGGGTTTCGCCCCCGGAATTTATCTCCCTGATTAAAAATGCGGACTATGTTTTTACGGACAGCTTCCATGCAAGCGTGTTCTCTGAACTTTATGAGAAAAATTTCTTTGCTTTCCGCCGTGGAAATGCCCCGGGCATGGAAACCAGGCTGGAAAGCCTGACGAAGCTATTTGGCAACGAGGAGCGCTTCCGCAGCGAAGAAAAGCTCAGCCCGGAGGCGTTGCAGCGGCTTGCCGGGCAGGCCGTGAAAGGGGATCAAGGCCTTTTCCTTCAGATGAAGGAGAAGTCCGTTGCCTTTTTGCGGGAGCAGCTTCAACAGCAAGGGATCGTATGAAATAAATGAAGATCAATCAGTTAAAATGGGGCTCCATCCTGTCCTACGGACAGATGGCCCTCAGCGTGATCATCAACATTGTGTTCACTCCGTTGATGATCCACCTGTTAGGAAAAAATGAATACGGCCTGTACAATACGGTTTCCTCCACCATCAGTATGCTGTCCATTTTGAGCCTTGGCTTTGGCAGCGGATACATTCGGTATTACGCAAAGTACAAGCTGAACGGGGAGCGGGAGAAAATCTATCGGCTCAACGGCCTGTTTCTGATCATTTTTTCCATCATCGGTCTGGTCGCTCTGGTCTGCGGCTTGTTCCTGTCCTTCCACCTGAATCTGGTGTTCGATCAGGGCTTGACGCAGGCGGAGTATGCCACGGCGAGAATCCTGATGATTCTGCTGACCTGCAATCTGGCCATCTCCTTCCCCATGAGCGTGATGACGAACATTGTGACCGCCAACGAACGCTTTGTGTTTGCCAAGCTGGTGAATATGATCAAAACCGTGGTCGGCCCGCTGGTCATGCTGCCTCTGTTGCTGCTGGGGTTCCGCTCTATCGGCATTGTGGTGTCTACGGTGGTGCTCGCCCTGCTTGCGGACGGAATCACTGCTTACTATGTGCTGTTCAAGCTGAAGAACAGGTTTTATTTCACCGCGTTTGAAAAAGGTCTGTTCCGGGGGCTTTTTGGATATACCGCATTTATCGCCCTCAATGTGATCATTGACCAGATCAACCTGAACATTGACAAGCTGCTCCTTGCCCGCTACCGGGGCACCGGAGAGGTCGCCGTTTATTCCGTGGGCTATAACCTCTATGTGTTCTATGTGATGGTTTCTTCCGCGGTTTCTTCGGTGTTTACCCCGAAAATCCATGCCATTGTGAACAAAACGCAGGAGAATCTCCGGCTTCAGAGAGAGCAGCTAACGGAGCTGTTTATCCGGGTGGGGCGAATTCAGTTCCTGCTGCTGGGACTTGTGGGAAGCGGACTTGTGTTTTTCGGGAAGCCCTTTATTCTGAATTTATGGGCCGGGGCGGAGTACGGCGATTCCTACGTTGTTGCGCTGCTCCTGACGCTGCCTGCTTCCATCGCCCTGATTCAGAATCTGGGAATTGAAATCCAGCGAGCCAAAAACCTGCACCGGTTCCGTGCTGTGGCCTATGCGGTGATGGCCGGGCTGAATCTTGCCCTGTCCATCTATCTGTGCCAGCTTTACGGTGCCATCGGTAGCGCAATTGGCACCGCAATCTCCTTGATTGTTGCAAACGGTCTGATCATGAACCTCTATTACCACAGGAGATGCAATCTTGATATTCTTGCTTTCTGGAAAGCAATTTTTCCCCTGATTCTGGGACTTGCCATTCCTGTGGGGTTTGGAATTGCCCTTCAGAATCTGGTAAATCTGGATAGAACGGTCGTGTTTTTCCTTGGAATCCTGGCGTATACCGCTGTTTACTGCGCTTCTCAGTGGCTGATCGGCATGAATTCCTATGAAAAAGGACTGATTCTGACCCCGATCCGAAGCTTTTTGGCGAGAGGTAGAAAATGTGATAAAGATCAATGAAAAATCTGCCTGCTCCGGCTGTCATGCCTGCGTCTCTGCCTGCCCTGTGAAGTGCATCACCATGGCGGCAGATCAGGAAGGCTTTTTATATCCTGAGGTAGACAGAGAGCGGTGCATTGATTGCGGCCTTTGTGAAACGCTGTGCCAAAGCCGTCAGCCGCTCCACAGTGAAGGACTGCCGGAGGCCTATGCCTGCTATACGGATGACGAGACCCGTATGCGCTCCAGCTCCGGGGGTGTGTTTTCCCGGATCGGCCAATGGATTCTGGAGCAAAACGGTGCTGTTTTTGGCGCGGCCTTTGACGAAAAGCTGCAGGTGCGGCATATTTGCGTTGAAAGAAAAGAAGACCTCCATAGACTTCGTGGCTCAAAATATGTGCAGAGTGTCATCGGGGACACCCTCCTGCAGGCAAAGACCTATCTGGAACAGGGCAGACCGGTGCTGTTCTCCGGCACGCCCTGTCAGGTGGATGGGCTGCGCCACTTTCTGAAGAAGAATTATGACAATTTATATACCCAGGATGTGATCTGCCACGGCGCCCCCTCTCCGCTGGCGTGGCAGGAATATGGGAAGGAGCAGGAAGCCCTGTTTGGCGCCGGGATCGATGCCCGGACGCCTCCTGTCTTTCGGAGCAAGGAGGAGGGCTGGGAACGGTATCATCTGCGAATTGCGTTTGAAAACGGAAAAACCTACAGCAGATACCACAATGAGGATGCCTTCTGTAAGGCGTTCCTGCACAACCTGTCTCTGCGTCCCTCCTGCTACCGTTGCGGCTCCAAGGGGCTTCACCGAAACAGCGATTTGACCCTGGGGGACTTCTGGGGCGTGGAGCAGGTCATGCCCGGCTTTTCCGATGGGAAGGGTGTTTCCCTTGTGCTGGTCAATTCCGAAAAAGGGAAAAAGCTTCTGGAAGCGGTTGCCGACGGCATGACGGTGAAAAAGACCGACCTGCTGCAGGCTGTCCGTTTTAACTCCAGTCTGACGGTCTCCGCCGGGTTGGATGCCGCAAAACGGGAGGAATTTTTCGCCCGCCTGAAAACGGAGCCTTTTTCCCGGCTTTCCGGCCGTTTGACGAAGCTTCCTCTTGGAAAGCGAATTTTACACTATCCCAAAAGAATTTTACGAAAAATACTGAACGGAGGTTTGCTATGAAAGGTATTATTCTTGCCGGGGGAAAGGGCAGCCGCCTGTACCCTATGACCAAGGCCGTATCCAAACCCATTATCCCGATTTATGATAAGCCCATGGTGTATTACCCTCTCTCCGTCCTGCTCATGGCGGGGATTCGGGAGATTATGGTCATCACCGCTCCCATGGATATTGATTCCTACAAGCGTCTGCTTGGGGACGGCAGCCAGTTCGGGGTGAAGATCACCTACGGAATCCAGTTTGTTGCCCGGGGAATTGCGGACGCCTTCCTGATTGCGGAGGATTTTGTGGCGGGAGACCGCTGCTGTCTGGTGCTGGGCGATAACCTGTTCTACGGCGGGCAGTTGGAGGAGCAGGTAAAAATGGCGGCCTCCAGGACGGATGGAGCAACCATCTTTGGCTACCCTGTGAAAGACCCCAGAGCCTACGGCGTGGTGGAATTTGACAAGGACTTTAACGTGGTTTCCATTGAGGAAAAGCCCAAGGAGCCTAAGTCCCGGTATGCCGTTCCCGGCCTGTATTTCTATGACAGGGATGCCGTTGCCCTGGCAAAGACCCTGACTCCCTCTGCCCGGGGCGAGCTGGAGATCACCGCTCTGAACCAGAAGTATCTGGAAGCGGGAAAGCTCCATGTCCAGCTCTTCAGCAGAGGTCTTGCCTGGTTAGACACCGGAACACCTGCCGGTATGCTGAACGCCGCCCAGTATGTAGAGGCTGTCCAGAGCAGACAGGGGCTGTACATCGCCTGCCCGGAGGAAATTGCCTGGCGGCAGGGCTTTATTACCGACGAACAGGTTGCCGCCATCGGAGCGGAATTAAAAATGACGGAGTACGGTCAGTACCTGACCGATTTGGTTGAACGGAAATGAACAAAAAATTGGAACGTATTCTGCCCACGGTGCAGAAACCGGCACGGTATGTGGGCGGTGAGTATCACCAGATTATCAAGGATCGTTCAGAGGTGGACACCAGCGTGGCGTTCTGCTTTCCGGACACCTATGAGATCGGCATGTCCAACCTGGGTATGCGAATTCTCTATGGGGTGCTGAACCGGATGCAGGGCGTCTGGTGCCAGCGTGTCTTTGCCCCCTGGGGGGACATGGAGGAGGCCATGCGGGAAAACGGCATTCCTCTGTATGCCCTGGAAAGCGGAGATCCCCTGTCTGACTTTGACGTCATCGCCTTTACCGTGGGCTATGAGATGAGCTATACCAATATCCTCAATATGCTGAGGCTGGGATCTGTGCCCATCCACGCGTCGGACAGAACCGGTCTGAAGCATCTGGTCATTGCCGGGGGCGCCTGTATGTATAACCCGGAGCCTTTGGCGGAGTTTTTCGACCTGTTCTGCATTGGCGAGGGAGAGGAGCAGCTTCCGGAGCTGATGGAGCTGTACCGCCGGGCAAAAACCGAAAATTGGAGCAAGGAAGACTTCCTGCTGGCGGCCTGCAAGCTGGAGGGCATCTATGTGCCGTCCCTTTATGTCCACGAGTATGACGAAAGCGGCCGTTTGATCTCCATCACCCCCAGGGCGGGTGCGCCCCGGAAGGTGACCAAGCGCATCATTCAAAATCTGGACGACGCTTTTTATCCCACGGATATGATCGTCCCCAACACGGAGATTGTCCACGACCGCTCCAATCTGGAGGTTATGCGCGGGTGTATTCGGGGCTGCAGATTCTGTCAGGCGGGCTTTACCTATCGCCCGGTACGCCCCAGATCCGTGGATATGCTGATGAAGCACACCGTTGAGTCTCTGGAAAATTCCGGCTGTCATGAGATCACCCTGTCCAGTCTGTCTACCTCAGATTATTGCCATCTGCCGGAGCTGGCAGACCGGATGATCGACTACTGCGAGCCCCGGAAGATTAATCTGTCTCTGCCCTCCCTGAGAGCCGACAATTTCTCCCGAGATCTGATGCTGAAGCTGCAAAAGGTGCGAAAAAGCGGTTTGACCTTTGCCCCGGAGGCGGGAACGCAGCGGCTGAGAGACGCCATCAACAAAAATGTTACGGAAGAGGAAATTCTGGAAACCTGCGCCATTGCCTTCGAGGGTGGCTGGAACAATGTGAAGCTGTACTTCATGCTGGGACTGCCCACGGAGACCGACGAGGATGTTTTGGGTATTGCCGATTTGGTCTATAAAATTCTGAAAACATGGAGAACCCATGCTTCCAATAAAAAGCGTGGTGTTCGAATTCATGTTTCCACAGCCTTCTTTGTGCCCAAGCCCTTTACCCCCTTCCAGTGGGAAAAACAGATTTCTCAGGAGGAATATATGCGCCGTCAGCGGCTGCTGAACGATCATATGCCCTCCAAGAGCGTGGAGTATAACTGGCATGACTCCGACCTCAGCGTGCTGGAAGCGGTGCTGGCTCGGGGTGACCGGCGTTTGGGCAAGGTTCTGGAGGAAGCGGTAAACCGTGGGTGCAAGCTGGATGGCTGGGACGAGTATTTCTCCTATGAGACCTGGATGGAGGCCTTCCGCGCCTGCGGTATCGATCCCGACTTCTATACGACCAGAGGATATGAAGAGGACGAATTGCTGCCTTGGGATGTGATCTCCGACGGCGTTTCCACCGCCTTCCTGAAAAAAGAGCGGGAGCGTGCCTATCGCAGCGAAACCACGCCGGATTGCAGAACCCATTGCAACGGCTGCGGCGCCAACTGCCTGCTGGAAGGAGGCGTTTGCCATGCGTAGAATGCTGTTTGAAAAAACCGGGAAGGCCGTCTGGATGTCCCATTTGGACACCATGCGGCTCATGCAGCGGGCCTTTCGCAGAGCCGGTGTGGTCCTGCACCATTCTCAGGGCTACACCCCTCATGCCTATGTTTCTCTGCTTTTGCCGCTCAGCGTCGGCGTAGAAAGCGTCTGCGAGATCATGGAATACGAGCTGGACAGCGACGTCAAAATCACGCCGGAGGATATGAATGCCGTTCTGCCGGAGGGGGTTCGTGTGCTGGAGGTCTACGAAAGTGATTGTAAAGCGAAATATCTGACAGAGCTTTCCGTGGAACTGACCCTGGAGTACGATCAGGGCGTACCGGAAAAGGCGGTGCGGGAAATTGCGGAGCTCTTGTCCCGGGAGGAGCTGGTGGTGGAAAAACGCAGCAAACGGGGCATGGAGGATCGGGACATTCGACCGATGATCAAGTCTGCGGAGCTGAAATCCGATGGGAAGAAGATTTCTCTTTTCGCCAGAATTTCCGCTCAGAATCCGTCTCTGAATCCGGCTCTGCTGATCAGCGCCGTTGAGCGGTATCAGCCCTGGAACAAGCCTGACTTTGTCCGCTATCGCCGTCTGGAGGTCTATGGCGAGGAGGGCGTATTCCGATAGGAGGAGCTTATGCCGGATTGTGAAAACTGCTGGAGCTATTGCTACGATGAGGAAGAGGACGAATACTACTGCGCTCAGGACATTGACGAGGACGAATGGTACCGAATCTGCACCTGGCACAAGGGCGTTTGTCCCTATTTCCGTGAGGCGGATGACTATTATCTGCCCAGACACCAATGAAATACCGGGGGCAGGCTTTTAAGCCTGCCCCCGCAGCGTGTCGAAAAACTCTTTTCGACACGCTGGCAGACTGCAAAAAAGTTCGGAA
>JAEDOJ010000069.1 GCA_016302015.1 Oscillospiraceae bacterium
AGGGAGCTGGCACGGCGAAGCCGTGACTGAGGGATTGTAAGGTGTTTTTGCTTTGTGCCTCCCTCTGAGGAGGCAGTTGCGATTCTATGCTGCACCCTTGCCTCCCTCTGACGAGAAAGCCGTGATTTTCGTCTGCATCCTTGCCTCCCTCATCAGAGGGAGCCTGAAATGGTGCAGAACCCCGGCCTTCATTTTATTCTGCCTTCCGAAAGACACCTGCCTGCTCCAGCAGCACCAGCAGACGAAGGGCGTCCTCTCCCAGATCCAAAACGGTGTCCTCTCCCCGACCGCCCCGGTTGGGGAGGAGACCCTGCGCCAGCAGCCGCTCCAGCGAGGGGCGGTAGAGCTGGCTTTTTACATCCTTCAACAATTCATAACGCACCTCCGGCGCCTCCAATCCGTAAAATTCTGCCACCAGAGCGGCCTCCGCAACCGCAAGGGTCTGGAGATTCTCGTCATCACACAGCCACGCTGCCCTTTGGGGATGGGTGTGGAAGCTGTGCTGCACCACAAGCCCCACGGGGGCGCAGTCCAATAGGGGAAAGGAAGCGCTGTCCATGGTCTGGGGAGACTGTTCCGTGCCCATGACCGCCGCAATGACCTCCGACAGCTCCTGGGCCAGGGCCTGTCCCTTCCCGGCGGAATGGAAAACCCGCACATGATCCACCGTGGAGCAGACCCCGGTTCCTGCCCAGGCGGTGTGGAGGCTGAGAACCAGATCGCAGGCGGCGGCAGCGGCGCACCGCTGCTCCATGGACGGCGCATCGGTCAGGGACTGGCGGGTGCAGACCACATCAATCCCGTAACGGGACAGAGCGGCTCTCAAATACCGCTGCAATACAAACATACGGCTTCCCTCGCAGTAGCGGGGCTCGGCGGGACTGGGATTTTCACCGGCGGTGTGACCGGCGTCAATACAAACTTTCATGACGATTCCTCCTTACCCATCCGGGAAAAAAGGGAAAAAATTGCCGTGAAACGTGCAACTATTGCAAAAGCGCCGGCTTTGTGGTATGATGAAGCTGCGATAAAATCCGCTGAAAGGAGTTGTTTTGGTTTGAAGCAGCCGGCAAAACAGGCGATCCATCGTTCTTTCCGTACGCTCCTGCTGGCGAAGTCTCTGGATAAGATCACCGTCCGGGATATCGTGGAGGACTGCGGGCTGACCCGGAATACCTTTTATTACCATTATGAAGACATCTACGACCTCTTTGACGACTATCTGGACACCCGGATGCAGGAGAGTGTCAACCAGCTTCCACCGGAAAGCCGCTGGGATGACCTGCTGTTCTGTCTGCTGGAGTGCGTCTGCGAGACCCCTCAGATGGGACGGCATATTTTTTACTCCAGGAAGCATGAGGCCATGAAGCAGTATCTGAATAAGGTGCTGGCCGCCGCGGTGGAGCGGTATATCAATCAGAATATGGCGGGGCTGAACATCACCGCCGAGGATCGACGGCTGGTCTGCGACACCTGCTGTCATGCCCTGTATGGGCTGATTGACCAATATCTCACCGGCCCGGAGGCCCCGATGCTGAAGAGCCGGCTCAGTCGGGTGACCCATAGCTTTGAGGGAGCCATCCGCCTTGCCCTGGAATATTGTGCGGAGCATCCGCAGGAAAGGAAGACTGCTGCCCTATGAAACATCGTTACGGCGTTGTAAAGAGCGCAAAAATTTTGAATGAACTGGCCGCCGGCCTGATGCTGCTGGCTGGAATCCTCCTGCTGACCGTTCCCGGCCTGGAAACGGATCTGGCCCAGCGGATCATGCTGGGCGTCCTCTTCGGCCTGACGGGAGGCGCCAAAATGTTTGGATATTTTTCCAATGACCTGTACCGGCTGGCCTTCCAGTTTGACTTTTTCAACGGGATTTTCTGCGAGCTGCTGACCCTTCTGGTGGTGCTGATGCCGGGGAAGAAATATCATGTGGTCTCCATCCTCATCACCGCCTACCTCCTGCTGGACGGCCTGATGAAAATGCAGATTTCTCTGGATTGCCGCCGCTTTGGCATACGCTTCTGGTGGCTGATCCTCATCACGGGACTGGTGGTCGCCGCAGCCAGTATCCTTTCCGTCATCGGCGTTCTGGCAGAGGTCATGCCCCTGACCGCCATCACCGGGATTTTGCTGATTGTGGACGGACTGGAAAATATCTTCGTTACCGCCACCACCGTCCGGGTTCGGGCGAAAAAGAAGAATCTATCCGAGCATTTCGGACTGGAGGAGAAGGAATGAAGGTTTGGAATCGTAAAGAACTGATCGAAGAGCCGGAGGTAGGCATCGGCGCCATCCGCTTTGTCTACGATACCGTTCCCGGCCGGTTTCTGGCAAAAACCATCCTCTGCCGCCCCTTTGTGTCCAACCTGTACGGTGCGTGGCAGAAATCCTCCCTGTCCAGGGGGAAGGTTCGCAAATTTACTGCCCAATATCAAATTGACTGCTCCGACTGCGTGGAGGAGGACTATCCCAACTTCAACGCCTTTTTCACCCGGCAGAGAAAGAATTATGTAAACCAAACCACGGAAAAAGAATTGCCCGCCATTGCGGACTCCAAGCTCCTGGCGCTGCCCATCAGGTCGGACAGCCGGTTCTGGATCAAGGGCGTGCCCTACACCGTGGGGGAGCTGCTGGAAAACGAAGCCCTTGGGCAGGAATTTCAGGGGGGACAGTGCCTGATTTTCCGCCTTGCGCCCAACGATTATCACCGCTATGTCTATCCCGACAAGGGGGCGCAGGAGGCGACGGTTGCCCTTCCCGGCGTCCTGCACACGGTAAACCCCATCGCTGCGGAAATGAAGGTTTACCGGAGAAATTCCAGAAGATATACGGTTTTGCACACGGAAAACTTCGGAAAAGTCATAGAAATGGAGGTCGGCGCCCTGCTGGTGGGGAAGATCATCAACCATGGGGAAGTCCCGGCCTCCGTGGAGAAATTGCAGGAAAAGGGCTATTTTGCCTACGGCGGCTCCACGGTGATTTTGCTGGTGGGGAAGGACGCGGTGGAGTTGGACGGAGATATTCTCGATTATTCCGCTCAGGGCATTGAGACCAAGGTACGCATCGGGGAAAGGATCGGAAGAGCCAAATGAGTTACCGTTATTTTCAAAACCGGGACTGCGAATATTTCCCCTGCCATCCGGGGGCAGACCCGGAAAATTTCAACTGTCTGTTCTGCTATTGTCCCCTTTACGCCCTGGGGGAGAACTGCGGCGGCGGCTTCCGGTACACGGAAACGGGGATCAAGGACTGCACCCTCTGCACCTTTCCCCACAGGGCGGAGAGCTATGACGTGATTGTGAAGCGTTTTCAGGAGATTGCGGAATTGTGCCGCAAAAAGGCAGAATGACGAAGAGCGCCGGGTCGCTCCGGACTCGAAACAGGAAAATTCTGTGAAAATTGCACAGGAAATGAGAAAAAATCCCATTCCTGTTTGACGAATTTATAGTTTTATGCTACAATGTATGGAAGAAACGAGGTGAGGGCATGGACTTCAGAGCCGAACGCTCCGGGGAACGTGTGGACGTCTTTCTTGCCGGCCGCTGCTCAGATCTGACCCGCAGCGCCATTCAGCGGCTGCTGGAGCAGGGGCAGGTGTGCCGGGAGGGCAGGCCGGTGAAGAAAAACGCCAAAACCGAGGCCGGCGCCGTCTATACCCTGACCCTTCCGCCGGTGCGGGAGGTGGAGATCGCCCCCCAGGAGATCGCTCTGGAGGTGGCCTACGAGGACGGGGACGTGCTGGTGGTGAATAAGCCCAAGGGACTGGTGGTTCATCCCGCTCCGGGGCACGAGGATCACACTCTGGTCAACGCGCTGCTTCACCACTGCGGCGACAGCCTTTCCGGGATCAACGGGGAAAAACGTCCGGGAATTGTCCACCGCATCGACAAGGATACCACCGGCCTGCTGATCGTGGCGAAGAATGACTTTGCCCATCAGGCGCTGGCTGACCAGCTCAGGGATCACACCCTTCGCCGCACCTATGAGTGCATCGTCCGGGGCGGCTTCCGGGAGGATCGGGGCACGGTCAACGCGCCCATCGGCCGCCATCCCACGGATCGGAAGCGGATGGCGGTAACCGAGAAAAACAGCCGGGAGGCGGTAACCCATTGGGAGGTGCTGCAGCGCTACGGCCAGTATACCCACCTGCGCTGCCGGCTGGAGACGGGACGTACCCACCAGATCCGGGTTCATATGGCCTATCTCAACCATCCCATTGCGGGCGACCCCGTTTACGGCATCAAAAAACCGGAATTGGGCTTGACCTCTCAGTGTCTCCATGCCCGGGAGCTGACCTTTATCCATCCCCGCAGCGGGGAGGAGATCACCGTGGCCTGCGGCCTGCCGGAGGAATTCCGGGAGGCTTTAAGGCGGCTGAATCATGAAATTTGAAATGAAATTTGGAGGAATGAATTATGACACCCTATGAAAAACTGCAAAAATGCCTGGCCTGCGTCCGGGAAAGGACGGATTTTGTCCCTGATGTGGCGCTGATTCTCGGCTCCGGTCTGGGAGCGCTGGCGGATGAAATCGACGCCGTCGCAACTGTGGATTATCACGATATTGAGGGCTTCCCTGTCTCCACCGTGGCCGGTCATAGGGGCCGCTTCGTCTTCGGTTACTTTGGGGATGTGAAGGTCGTCATCATGCAGGGCCGTGTCCACTACTACGAAGGCTACTCCATGGAGGACGTCCTCCTGCCCACCCGCCTGATGAAGCTCATGGGCGCAAAGGTGCTCTTCCTGACCAACGCCGCCGGCGGCATCAATAAGACCTTCAACGTGGGCGATTTCATGATCATCAGCGATCATATTATGAGCTTCTTCCCCAATCCTCTCATTGGCGCCAACATTGAGGAGCTTGGCCCCCGCTTCCCGGACATGAGCAATCTGTATGACGTGGAGCTGCGGAAGATCATCCGCTCCACCGCCGCCCGCCTGAACATCGCCGTTCGGGAGGGCGTGTACTGCCAGCTCACCGGCCCCACCTACGAAACCCCCGCCGAAATCCGTATGCTGGGTCTGGCGGGTGCGGATTCCGTGGGAATGTCCACCGCCTGCGAGGCGGCGGCCGCCGGGCATTGCGGAATGCGGGTCTGCGGTATTTCCTGCATCACCAATCTGGCGGCGGGCATTTCCCCTGTGTCCCTGAGCCATCAGGAGGTCTTTGATACGGCGAACCGGGTAGCGCCCTTCTTCCGTCAGTTGGTGCGGGAGAGCGTCGAGGCCATCGGCGCAACGCTGAAATAAGGGTCTGTGAATACCCCGGCTACGCCGGGGTATTCTTTGAAAGGAGAAGACCATGGAAGAAATCAACGTCCGTCTGGGAGAGGACGGGAAAAGCGTGATCATTTTAGATCAGACCCTCCTGCCCAACGAAACCAGATATCTGACCCTGACCACAGCGGAGGAGCTGTGGGAGGCGATCTATCGCCTCCGTGTCCGGGGAGCGCCCTGTATCGGTATTTTTGCCGCCTATGCCATGGCGGTTTTGGCCAAAGGGATTTCCGCACCGGACTTTGACGGCTTCTGGGCGGAGTACACCCGCCTGTCGGACTATCTCAATTCCTCCCGTCCCACGGCGGTGAATCTTGCCTGTATGCTTCGGCGGATGAAGGAGACGGCGCTGACTCACAGGGACAGCCCCAGAGGGGTGCTTCTGGAGGCGCTGGCCAACGAAGCCCGGACAATCCACCGGGAGGACATGGAGATGTGCCGGAAAATTTCCCGGTACGGTCTGTCCTTGCTGAAGGACGGGGACAGCGTGCTTACCCATTGCAACGCAGGCCCTCTTGCCACCTCCCGCTACGGCACCGCCCAGGGGCCGTTCTACCTGGCAAAGGAAGAGGGGATGAAGCTCCACGTCTTTGTGGACGAGACCAGGCCTCTGCTTCAGGGCGCCAGACTGACTGCCTATGAGCTGACCAGGGCCGGGGTGGATTGCACCCTGATCTGTGATAATATGGCGAATCTTGTCATGAAGCAGGGCAAGGTGCAGGCGGTTTTCTTCGGCTGTGACCGAATCGCCCGGAACGGAGACGTGGCAAATAAGATCGGTTCCTCCGGTCTGGCGGTGCTGGCGCGGTATTACGGGATTCCGGTCTATTCTCTGGGCCCCTCTACCACCATTGACTTTGCCTGCCCCACGGGAGAGGAGATTCCCATCGAGGAACGTCCCCCGGAGGAAATCAGGGAGCTTCACTATGCCAGGCCCATGGCATTGCCGGAGGTTAAGTGCTATAATCCCGCTTTCGATGTCACCGATCACAGCCTGCTCAGCGGGATTGTAACGGAACGGGGGATCGTCTATCCGCCCTTTGAGGAGAATTTTGCCAAGCTGTTCCCGGAGGAGATGAAGCCCTATGTATAGCTCCCATAAAGAAGCCAGAGAAGCCATTTTAGAGGCAGGCAGACGGCTCTATCAGCGGGGCTTTGTGGCCGCCAATGACGGCAATATCTCAGCCGGAATGACCGACGGTACCATCTGGGCAACTCCCACCGGGGTTTCCAAGGGGTTTATGACAGAGGAGATGCTGGTGCGCCTGACCCCGGAGGGAGAGGTGGTGGAGGGAAGCCGGCGGGTTTCCTCGGAAATTGCCATGCATCTTGCCATCTACAGGGAGAATCCCGCTTTGGGCGGGGTTGTCCACGCCCATTCCCCGGCGGCAACGGCCTTTGCGACCCTGGGAAGAGACTTTGATCTGGCGATTTCCCTGGAAACGGCGGTTCAGTTGGGGGTAATTCCCTGCGCGCCCTATGCGGTGACCGGCTCGCCCCTCCTTGCGGAAAATGCCGCGGAATATTGTAAGGAATATAACGGCTGTTTTTTGGAGCACCACGGTGCGGTGACCTGGGGCGGGGACGTGCTGCAGGCGCTGTTCCGCACGGAATGTCTGGAGCATACGGTAATGATGTACGAGCATATGCTGCGCTTGGGACAGGTGCGCCTGCTGACGGAGGAACAGCTTTCGGAGTTGGAGGCTGTGCGCCGCCGCTTCGGCATTACCACCGGCGGCCGCCCCAAAGGAAGATAAGGAAACAGGCACGATGGATGGCATCGTGCCTGTTTCCTTATACTAGAATTTGATAAAAATATAGCACCGAAGGTGCGTCAAATTCTGTACAAGACGGCGCAGCGTGCATTCGCACGATGCGAGTGTGCGTAGCACACGGGATTCTTGATGAAAGGATTTCATCAAGAATCAGTATTAGTTTTCCATCTGCTTTCCCAGAAAGCCTGCCACCGTCTGCGCCAGCTTTTGCTCCGCCTCCGTGGGTGCGGAGTCGTTTTCGTTCATCAGCAGCATGACGCAGCCCATGAGATCTCCCTGAGCGATGATGGGCGCCGCCACGCCCAGATGATACCGCTCCACCGCCTCCGCAGGCCGGAGTCTTGCGTCCCCGGTCTGATAGCGGTAATTTTTCCGCTGATCCATCAACTGTTCCAGCTCTGCGGAATTCCGTTTTTCCAGAAGCTCCCGTTTGGGAGCGCCGGCTACCGCAATAATGGAATCCCGATCCGCCACAGCGGCAATCTGCCCGGTGTTTTTCCCGATGGACTCGCAAAGCTGGGCGGCAAAATCCTGTAAATCCCCCATGGGGGAGTATTTCTTAAAAATAACCTCCCCGTCCTTCTCCGTGAAAATCTCCAACGGGTCGCCCTCACGGATACGCAGGGTACGGCGG
>JAEDOJ010000070.1 GCA_016302015.1 Oscillospiraceae bacterium
ATACTGGCTCAGATACTTCTGCTCGATAGCGTTGGAAAGCGCCTCCGCATCCATATAGGTCAGAAAACTCCGGGTGGTCACTGCTCCGCCACGAAGAGAATTTTTTCCGTTTTCCGCTTGACTTTCAAATGATTTTTGTGTTACACTGTTATCGGAGACTGTACCATGAGGCGCTTCGGGCGTAAAGATGGGGGCTTGTACATCTGTCGGCGTGGCAAGGTCTCCTTTTTTATTCCAAGCGTACATTGTTTGGACAAACAGGTCAAGTTGATTGGGGAAAACCACAAGCTGCTCCTGTAAGCTCAGCTTTCTTGTCCGCCGAATGGAATACTCCAAACCACCCTACTCAAAAAACAGAAGCTCCGCAAGACACTGCCCCAAGGATAAAACAAACCCCGTGTTTTCATTACGAAACACGGGGGTGTTTTGCGGATTAGACTCTCTCCTTGACCTTTGCGGCCTTGCCCAGACGGGTGCGGAGGTAGTACAGCTTTGCACGACGAACCTTACCACGACGGACGGTTTCAACCTTGACAATGTTAGGAGAATGCACGGGGAAAACCTTCTCACAGCCGACACCGTAGCTCAGACGGCGAACGGTGATGGTCTCTTCAATGCCGCCATGCTTGCGGGCAATGATGGTTCCCTCGAATGCCTGCACTCTTTCACGAGCGCCTTCCTTAATTTTTACATGAACACGAACAGTGTCGCCAACATTCATGCTGGGCAGTTCTTCCTTCATGTACTGGCTGGTCAGAGCCTTCATCAGATCCATAATTATTGTCCTCCTTGTTTATTAGGCGTTCTTGCTGGTGTTGACCCCACCACAGAGGACCACCCTTTTTTGCAGACCAATGTATTTTACTACATAGGTTCCGAAAAATCAAGAGTTTTTTTCAAAAAATTTTCCTGTTTTTTTCTTTGACCGGTGTATTTTTTCAAGGAAATATGTTATAATGTATTGAACTTTGAAATATGGGAGCTGCCTATGAAACATAAAGAATTTCAAAAGTCTCCGCCTGTGCAGCATCGCAGTATTCCTGTACGGAATCCCGGTATTAACGAAGGTCTCAGCGGCCGTGAGGTCAGCCTCCGCCAGAGCAACGGTCTGCGGAACATCACCCCTGCTTCCAACACCAAAAGTGAGAAGCAGATCGTTAAGGAAAACGTCCTCACCTTCTTCAACCTGATCTTTATCGTTCTGGCGGGTCTGCTGTTGATTGTAGGTTCCTTTAAAAATATGACCTTCCTTGTGGTGGCGATTGCCAATACGGTGATCGGTATTTTTCAGGAGATTCGTGCCAAGCGCACCATTGATAAGCTGACATTGGTGGCGGCTGGAACGGTGAAGGCCATCCGTGACGGACAGATTGTTATGGCAAGAACCGACCAGTTGGTGCGGGACGATCTTGTGGAATTCGGTGCGGGAGATCAGATCTGCGCCGATGCGGTGGTTCGTGCCGGTCAGATGTCGGTAAACGAGTCTCTCCTCACCGGCGAGGCGGACGCCATTCAGAAAAAGCCCGGCGATGAACTGAAATCCGGCAGTTTTGTGATTTCCGGCCGGTGCAGAGCCCAGTTAACACGGGTCGGTGCGGATAGCTATGCGGCAAAGCTGGCGGCAGAGGCTCGAAGCAACGTAAAATCCACCAAGTCGGAGATGATGAATTCTCTGACCAAATTGATCACGGTGGTGGGAATTCTGCTGGTGCCCATGGGGATTCTGCTCTTTATCCGCCAGATGTCCGCCCTGAGCTTTACCGCTTCCATTGAAGGTACGGTTTCCGCCCTGATCGGCATGATTCCCGAGGGCTTGTATCTGCTGACCAGCGTAGCCATTGCGGTAAGCTGTCTGAAGCTGGCAAAGCAGCGGGTGCTGGTGCAGGACATGAACTGCATCGAAACCCTGGCCCATGTGGATGTGCTGTGCGTGGATAAGACCGGCACCATTACGGAGCCGGGGATGGAGGTGTCCGACACCTTCCCTCTGGACACGGAAAAATTCCCTTATGAGGAGATTGAAAAAATTCTGGCTGCCTTTTACTACGGTCAGGAGCCGGACAACGAAACCGCCAAAGCCATGACTGCCCAGTTCAGCCGGGAAATCGACTGGAAGGCGAAGAAACGTATTCCCTTCTCCTCTGCGACCAAGTGGGCGGCTGCGGAATTCACAGACCATGGCAGCTATCTGGTAGGTGCGCCGGAATTCATCATGGGCGATCGGTACGAGACCATTCAGGAGCAGATCGAGCCCTGGTCTGCCAAGGGCTACCGGGTGCTTTTGCTGGCTGCCTATGAGGGCGAGATTCCCAAAAAGCCGGATACCTCCAAGCTCACCCCGGTATCTCTGATCTTCCTGACCAACCAGATTCGTCCCGATGCCCCGGACACCTTCAAATATTTTGCATCCCAGGGCGTATCCGTCCGTGTCATTTCCGGCGATAATGCGTTGACGGTTTCGGAAGTGGCAAAGCGGGCCGGAATTCTCAATGCCGAACGGTTCGTGGACGCCACGACTTTGGTGACGGATCAGGATTTTGACGAAGCGGTGCAGAAATACACGGTTTTCGGCCGGGTTACCCCGGAGCAGAAGCGAAAGCTGGTTCGTGCCTTCCAGTCCCAGGGACACACGGTGGCCATGACCGGCGACGGCGTGAACGACGTGCTGGCGCTGAAGGACGCCAACTGCGGCATCGCCATGGCCTCCGGCTCTCAGGCGGCCTCCCAGGTGTCTCAGATTGTTTTGCTGGACTCCCAGTTCAGCGCCATGCCCGCGGTTGTGGCCGAGGGCAGACGGGTCATCAACAACATTCAGAGAGCCGCTTCCCTCTTCCTTGTGAAAAATATTTTTTCCTTCCTGCTGACCCTGGCGCTTATGTTTGTGAACTTCCCCTATCCTCTTCAGGCCATTCAGCTTTCTCTGATCAGCACGCTGACCATCGGCATTCCTTCCTTCTTCCTCGCGTTGGAGCCGAACTACGCAAGGGTCAACGGCAAGTTTATGCTGAACGTCATCCGCAGAGCCATGCCCGGCGGCCTGACCAACCTGATTATGGTGCTGTATACCGGTCTGCTGGCGCAGGTCATCCACCTGCCGGAGGACGCCTACAACACCATGGCCTTTATTGTGGTTTCCACCGTGGGCTTTGTAACCCTGTATCAGGTTTCCAGGCCCTTTACCAAGCTGAGAATCGGCGTGTTCTTTACGATGCTGGCAGGTCTTGTGCTCTGCCTCGTCATTCCCTTTGCCGCTCAGTTCCTTGGTCTGGCGGTGCTGAATACGGAAAGCATCCTGGTGCTGGTGCTTCTGATGGTTGCCTGCCCCACCTTCTTCCGCTTTTTCCTGCTCGTTTTTGACCGTCAGGTGCGGAAGCATACGTTTGAAAACTCATTCTTTAAAAAATAGTATAAGGAGGACTTTCGATGGGATTTAAGGGTGATATGTACATTTGGAAGGATCGGAAGCGTTTTTTGGGAATGCCCCTGACCTTCACACGCTACGCACTGAGCGAGGATCGTCTCTTTCTTTCCGTAGGCTTTCTCAGTGTGCGGGACGAGGAGGTGCTTCTCTATCGGGTGCGTGACATCAGCAGTAAGCGAAATCTGTGGCAGAGAATTTTCGGCGTGGGCACGGTTACCGTTCTTTCCTCCGACAAGACCACGCCCCAGGTGGTGCTGAAGAACATCAAATACCCCGTTGACTTTAAGGAGCTGCTCCACGAAAATGTGGAGGAAGCTAAGCTGAAGCGCAGAGTTCGCTTCAGTGAAATGAGTCTGGATACGAACGATAACGACAGCGATCTGGACGAGATTCCCGAACTGGAAAGAGACTAAAAGCAAACCGCAGGATGGACATCATCCTGCGGTTTTCATGATATGAAGAAGCAGCTTCAACGCCTCTGCACAGGCAGTCAGGCGATTTTCCTCCCGGTTGCCGTGGAGGTCTAATTTTTTGCACAGGGTCTGTTCGGCGCTGGCCGCAGCCACATAGATCTCCCCCACGTTGGGATTCTTCGGGTCTGCCCCCGGCCCGGCGTTTCCTGTGGTTGCAAGGGCGTAGCCGGTGTGAAGCAAATTTCGTACACCCTCCGCCATCTGGACGGCAACCTCTTCGCAGACAGCGCCCCTGGTGTCCAAAATCCGGGGGTCGACCTTCAAAAGGGTCTTTTTCACATCGTAGGCATAGCTGATCACGCCGCCCTGATAAACCGCTGAGGCTCCCGGCACATCTGTCAGTAATTTCCCCAACAGTCCCCCGGTGCAGCTTTCCGCCGTGGCAAGGGTACTTCCCTGCCCTGTCAATTTATGGATGACTGCAACGGCCTCATCCATGGTACCGCACCCGGATCATCTCGGTGTTCTTCAGCGCACGGTCAATCAGGCCGTCAAAATCCAGCGTTGCACAGGCACGATCCACCTGAGCGATGGTGGGCTTGGTCTTGGGATGCTTGGGGGTGAAGACGGTGCAGCAATCCTCATAGGGCAAAATGGAGGTTTCCATGGTGCCGATCTTTCTTGCGATGGTGACGATTTCCTCCTTGTCCATGCCGATCAGGGGCTGGAAAATGGGCAGATCCACGCAGGCGCCGGTGACGGCCATGGCTTCCATGGTCTGAGAAGCCACCTGACCCAGATTTTCGCCGGTGACCAGACAGCCGCAGCCATGCTCCAGGGCAATCCGCTGAGAAATCTTCATCATAAAGCGGCGCATGATCAGAGTAAAGAATTCCTCGGGGCAGTTATCCCGGATTGCCTCCTGAATTTCTGTAAAACCCACCACATTTACTGTCATTTTTCCGCAATACCGGGTCATGAGGCGGGCCAGCTCCAGCACCTTATCCTTGGCCAGCTCGCTGGTATAGGGATAGGAGAAGAAATGGACGCATTCCAGCTCCACGCCCCGCTTTGCGATCATATAACCGGCTACGGGAGAATCGATGCCGCCGGACAGGAGCACCATGGCTCTGCCGCCAACGCCGGTGGGCAAGCCGCCCGCGCCGGGGTCTGCGGGGCCGTGGACATAGGCCGCATGATCCCGAACCTCCACATAGACCGTGTACTCAGGGTTATGCACATCCACTTCAATGTCTTCCACAGCCTCCGCAATTCTGCCGCCGATCTCCTGAGAGATGCCGATGGAGGTCAGAGGGAACCGTTTATCGGAACGCTTGGACTCCACCTTAAAGGATTTTGCCATGCGGAGGTCGTCCCCCAGATAGTCCATAGCGGTCTGAAAAATGCTGTCCAGCTCCTTTTCACAGGGGCGGCACCGGCAAAGACTGACCACGCCGAAAATATAGTGGCAGGCTTCCCATGCGCCGTCCAGATCGCATTCCTCGTTTTCCGGCTCGATATACACGGTGGACTGAACAATATACACCCGGAAGTCCCCAAAGGGGCGCATTCTCCGGGAAACATTGGTCTTCAGGCGGTTCTGAAACTGGTATTTATTGCCGCCCTTCAGGACAATCTCACCCAGCTTTAACAAAAACATCTCTTTCATATGGTATTCCTCAATTCTGTTGTAGTAGTCGGTAGGTTCTGTAATGGATGGCCTCGGCAATATGCTGGGGCTGAATGGTTTCGCTGCCGTCCAGATCGGCAATGGTACGGGCTACCCTGCGAATCCGGTCGTAGCTTCTGGCGGTAAGCCCCATGGCGTCGAAGGCCTGCTTCATCAGTGCGGCGCAGGTATCGTCCAAAGCGCAGTATTTCCGCAGCTCCGCCGCCTGCATATTCCCGTTGCAGCGGCATTTTCCTGTGGTAAACCGCTCCTCCTGAAGCTTCCGGGCCGCATTGACCCGCTCCTTGATTTTCTCCGAGGCTTCCGGCAGAGCGTGAGACCGAAGCTCCTCAAAATTCAGAGCCGGTACATCTACAATAATATCAATGCGATCCAGCAGCGGGCCGGAAATTCTGGACAGATACTGGTTGACGGAGGCCTGTGAACAGGTACAACGCCCGGAAGGGTCTCCGTACCACCCGCAGCGGCAGGGATTCATGGCGCAGATGAGCTGGAACATACTGGGATAGGAGGCTGTACCGCTGGCTCTTGAGATGGTGACCACGCCGTCCTCCAGCGGCTGGCGCATCACCTCCAACGCCTCTTTTCGGAACTCAGGGAGTTCATCCAGAAACAGGACGCCCTTGTGCGCCAGGGAAATTTCCCCTGGGCGTGGGTTGCTTCCGCCCCCGGTCAGGCCTGCGGGAGAAATGGTATGGTGGGGAGAACGGAAGGGTCTGCGGCGAACCATAGGCTGTTCCGGGGTGAGAAGTCCCATAATCGAATGAATCTGGGTGACCTCCAGAGACTCGTCTCTGGTCATATCCGGCAAAATAGAGGGCAGGCGCTTTGCCAGCATACTCTTACCGGAGCCGGGAGGCCCTACCAGAAGCACGTTATGGGAGCCTGCGGCGGCAATTTCCAGCGCCCGCTTCACATTCTCCTGACCCTTCACATCGGAGAAATCCGGCTGTTCCGACGGGTCGGCCTCGGGAATCCAGGGCGCCTCCTCCGGCAAGGGAAGTTCTCCCCGGAGATGCTGCACCAACTGCGCCACATGCTCCACGGGATAGACCCTGATCTCCCCTGCCAGCGTCGCTTCTCTGGCGTTTTCCTTCGGAACATAGATGGCCTGAAAGCCGGCATTCTTTGCGGCAATGGCCATGGACAGAACGCCGTGAACCGGGCGCAGCTTTCCCTCCAGACTCAGCTCCCCAAGAAACGCCGACCGTTCCTTCGGCAGTCTGAACAGGTCGCTGGCGGCCAGAATCCCCAGCAAAATAGGCAGATCGTACAGGGTGCCGGACTTTTTCTTGTCCGCAGGCGCCAGATTCAGGGTGATTCGGCTTACGGGAAATTTGAAGCCGCTGTTTTTGATGGCGGCACGGACACGTTCCCTGGCTTCCTTTACCGCGGCGTCCGGCAGACCCACGATCTCAAAGGCCGGCAGGCCGTTGGAAATAAAGCACTCCACAGAAACCGGATACCCGTCGATTCCGTTTAACCCCAGCGATTCTACCCGACTGATCATACTCTGCCCGCCTTCCCATCATTTATCAACTTAATTATCATACAACAAATTGACGGAAAATACAATGATTTTTTCTACTCCCACCCTCGACTTCGCATTTTTTCCGATAAATCCGCAAAATATTATTTTTTATTTGTTTTTTAGATTTACAAACTGAGATTTTCATGCTAAAATAAGGTGTCTGCAAACTAATACTTTAACGGAGGTATTTATTTTGGTTAGAAAACTCAAGACAATGGACGGCAACACCGCCGCCGCACATGTCAGCTACGCCTTTACCGAAGTAGCCGGCATCTACCCCATCACCCCCTCCAGCCCCATGGCCGACTATGTTGACCAGTGGTCTGCTCAGGGCCGTCTGAACATCTTTGGCAATCGTGTCAAGGTTGTTGAGATGCAGTCCGAGGCCGGTGCTTCCGGTACCGTTCACGGCTCTCTGGCCGCCGGTGCCCTCACCACCACCTACACTGCTTCTCAGGGCTTGCTGCTGATGATCCCCAATATGTACAAAATCGCTGGCGAGCTCCTCCCCGGTGTGTTCCATGTTTCCGCCCGTACTCTGGCAACTCATGCGCTGAACATCTTCGGCGATCATTCCGACGTTTATGCCTGCCGTCAGAC
>JAEDOJ010000071.1 GCA_016302015.1 Oscillospiraceae bacterium
TCATCGGAATTAAAAGTATATTTCATGACAGCACCTCTAAAAGCCTTAAACTCTGTGTAGGCCCCAAATCACCAAAAGTTGCACGTTTCCGTGCAACGAAATCAAAAAGTTTACAAATACGCAATAAAAAATCGGTGAGTCCTTAAAGGACTCACCGATGGTCCGAGTGACTGGATTCGAACCAGCGGCCTCTTGAACCCCATTCAAGCGCGATACCAAACTTCGCCACACCCGGATTTCGTTTGCCCAAATATGATATCACAGCTTGATGAAAAAAGCAAGCATTATTTCGCTTTTTTTACATATTTTTTATTCCGGAAAATTTGCGGAGATCCCGTTGATCTCCACGCCCTCTTCGGCGTTAATCAGCAGATATTTGACGCCGCCGATGATTCTCGTTTGGATCAGATTCTGCCGCTCCGGGTTGACCTTGATTGTCACATCCGGGGTCTTATATTCCAGCTTCCGGTCCCCCATCAGATTTTGAGGCGGCATTTCCTTCTCGTTGCCGAAGGCCAGATCGTACTTCACGTTGAAGGCCGCAACCTTATTGGCGGAAACGCCGCAGCCCTCAAGCACCGTGCCCAATTCCTTTCTGGTGACGGTGAGGGGTTCGGCTGTCCTCGCCTCCTTATGTACCTGCACCATATCGTGGAGGCTCTTGTGCATGGTCTGCACCACTTCAACGCTGCATTCGTCCTCCAAAGCCTCCGCCAGCACGCCGCAGAAGGTATCCTGCTGTAGCTTCGCCGCCATGGGCGGCTCGGTATGAAAGACGGCGTCCACAAAGCCATCGTAGCCGGAAGCCGCATTGCGGGTATAATACAAAGCGGCATAGAGATTCGTCGACCGGTCATCGAAGGCCGGGAACAAAAAGCCCAGCTCCGGTGCGGACACCACCAGATCCGCCGCCTTGTTGTGAAATTCCCGCTGTACGGCATCATAATGAAGCACCGGCTTTGTCTCCTTCACCGGACAAATACTGCACACGATGTAGGAATACTGCTCCTCGGAGGCGTCCTCCTGAATCATATCGTCTGTGGATTTAAAGGGGACATCGTAGCAGTCATAGGCCAGCAAAATGAGATAATTTTCCTCCAGATGCAGGGACGCGGCGATTTTCTCGAAGAGCTGCTTCGCTGCGTCATCGTCCTTCAGGGCAGAATTTCGCAGGGCGGACAGGAGCTTATGCTCCGGGCTGTCCACCACCTGCTGGGTGGAAAAAACAATATCCACCAGATTTTTTCCAATCCCGCCGGAAAGGGCTTTCTTTAAAAGCTCCAGATATTTTTCCTGCTCCTCCACCGGCAGCAGGGGCATGGATTCGTGGAACGTGGCCGCAATTTCTCCGAAGGTATTCACATAGCAGCCCCGAATCCGGGTAATATTACTCCGATCCTGACGGAATCTCCGTTTCAGCTCGGATATTTCTTTGCGATTCATAAATGACCTCAGTTTTCTTGCATGATGACAGGCTCGCCGTTCATCAAGACGGAGCCGTTTTCCACGGTGACAGCCTTGCCGTCAATGAAATTTTCATAAACTCCGTCAGGCAGATCTACAGACACTCTGCCGGTCTTCCCCTTCAGGCTGAACAAACCCACCGTCTTCTTTTTGCCCAGACGCTGCAGAATAGCAATATCCAGTTGGTCATCGGCAGCGCCGAAGAAGTAATCCTCAGGATTCAGGCGGGTTTTCTTGACTTCCGCCAGCTTTTGCAGGTAAGAGGAAAGATCCTTCCCGGTATTTCTGGAGAAAACGTCCTTTTCAAACAGGCTGGGCAGATGGGTGTTTTCATATTCCTGTCCGGCGTAGAGCAGCGTGGAGCCCTGGAGGAAGAACAGCATGGCGGTGTAGTTCCGCAGGGTTTGCTCGTCGGTGACATAGGAGCAGATACGGGGCATATCGTGATTTTCCAGACAGCGCATTTTGTTGTAGTTGTCGGGATAGATCGCCTCCTGTAGATTCAGCATATCGATGTAGTGAGACAGGGCAATCTTCCCCTCCAGATACTGCTCAAAGGGGATACGGATATCATATTCATACTCCATATCAAAGGCGGAGAACATTTCGTAATCGGAATAGGCCTTCTGCCCCGCCACTCTGGCAAAAAGGTTATGGGTGCTGTGGATGGTTTCTGCCAGCCACAGGCAGTCGGGATTGACCTCCGCCACAGCCTCTCTGGCCTTCCGCCAGAACTCCACAGGCACAAGGCTGGCAACGTCGCAGCGGAAACCGTCCACAATGCCCGCCCACAGCTTCAGAGATTCAATCTGATAGTCCCACAGGCCGGGATTGTCATAGTCCAGATCGATGACGTCCGTCCAATCGGCGGTTTTGTTTCCAAAGCTGCCGTCAGGCTTGCGATAGTAGAATTCGGGATGCTCCGTGACCAGAGTGGCGTCGGGAGAGGTGTGGTTGTAAACCACGTCGATCATGCATTTCATGCCCCGGGCATGGATGGCGTCCACAAGCGTCTGAAAGTCCTCCATGGTGCCGTAGTCGGGATTGGTGGTGCGGTAATCCTTGTTGGCATAGGGACAGCCCAGAGAGCCTTTTTTCCCCTTCGCGCCGATGGGATGGATGGGCATGAACCAGATGATATCCGTCCCCAGGGCCTTGATCCGATCCAGATCGGGAATGATGGAGAGGAAGGTTCCCTCCTCGGTGTGGTTCCGGACGTACACGGAATAAATGATCTGATTCCGCAATGCTTTTGAAGTATTAACAGCCATAGTTTTTTCCTTTCTTAATGATGAAAAATTGACTTTTCCAAAGCAAAAATTCGACTGCTGAAGGCGCCTGCGGGAACCTTCTGGAAGGTTTCCCGATAGATTTCCATGCGGCTGTCGATCAGGTCGATCAAAGATAACAGCTCACTTTCGGCACACATGGGCTTCACCGCCGCACCAAACTCCGGCTCGCCGTGATGGGAGAGAATCATATGCTGGAGCAGCATGGTTTTTTCTCCGGGAATTCCCAATTTGCTGCCGATTTCCCCGATTTCCTGTGCGCCCATGGTCAGGTGACCCAGAAGATTTCCCCGGACGGAATAATCTGTGACCAGTCCGATTTCCGAGCAGAGAAATTCCGCTTCCTTTCCAAAATCGTGGAGGAGCGTGCCGGCAAGGAGCAAGTCCCGATCTACCGTATCGGCATAGATGGCCGCCGCACGATCCGCGATTCTCAGCATATTCAAGGTGTGCATCAGAAGACCGTGAATAAAGCCGTGGTGGACGTTTTTCGCAGCGGGAAGCTCATAAAAGCTGTCGCCGTGCCGTTGCAGCATTTCCCGGCAGACCGCCTGATAATCGGCGTCCTTCATGGACTCCACCAGTGCGAGAACCTCATCCATGGCGGCGTCGGCGTCCAGCGGGGCGCAGGGAACCAGATCCTTCAAATCATAATGATCCTGCTCCCCTGCCAGACGAATCCGTTCCACCGTCATTTGCAGCATCCCCCGATACTCGGAGACAGCGCCCCGCACCTTTACGATCCTTCCCTCGTCGCCGGGGCCCACCGGGCCGCCGTAGTTCCAGACCTTGGCGTCCATCGTTCCGCTGACATCGGAGAGGGTTGCCGCTAAAAAGGGATTGCCGTTATTGGTTGTCTTGGCGGCGGCGGATTTCAGAATGTAAAAGCCTTCCACCGAATCGCCCACGCCCAACTGGGCAAGTTGTTTTCCGTATTCCATGAACTCCTCCTGTTATAATTCCACCGGGATCAGACGATCCGGCAGGAGCATATCTTCTGAAACAATACAATCAATGGCCAGAACCTTTACCCCGGCCCGGGCCGCCTGGCGAAGGGCGTCGCCAAATTCCTTATGGGTACTGTCATTGGGCTTCAGCTTGGAAACCCCCTTCATCTGGACAACAAAAAGCACATAGGCGTCCAGTCCCGCCTGGGCTGCCGCGGTCAGCTCCCGCAGATGCTTCACACCCCGGACGGTGGGGGCGTCCGGGAAATAGGCGACGCCGTCAACCTCCAGGGTGACGCCCTTGACCTCCAGATAAGCGGTTCTTTCCCCGTCCTGAATGCAGAAGTCAAAGCGGGAATCTCCATAGACCACTTCCCTGCGAAGCTTTGCGCCGGGAGAAAACAGACCGCTTTGGGGCAGCCACGCTTCCGCTGCGTCGTTGGGAAGCTGAGAATCCATATTGATCAGACGGATTCCGTCTTTGCAGACCTTTTCCACGGCGATCAGATCGTATTTCGTCTTTCGCTCAGGCTTGTCCGCACAGGCCAGATAGACCTTGCAGCCCGGCACCAGCAGTTCTTTGCAGCGGCCGGTGTTCTTGACGTGAACCGTCTCTTCCCTGCCCTCCACCACCACCTGGGCGATAAACCGGTTGGGACGGCGGAGAAAAACGGCGGGAACGACCCTGGTATATTTCAGCTTATTCATCCGGTATAAAGTCGAAGGTAATGGTTTCAAACCGATCGTCCTCGTCCCGATAATCCTCATACACAGCCTTCAGCTTGTTTTCCGTGTCGATGATCATGGTGAAGGTATAGGTATCCTTGCTGGTCAGAGGGACATCGTAAATCCAGGCGTCCTCGGAATCATCCTCTATTTCGGGAAGAATATACCGGGGATGGAGGGTCAGGGGGAAGGACAGAATCGGCCGTCCGTTCTGGTCGCTCTCGTAATAGGCTTCAAAATAAATCTTGCCCTTGACCTCTTTCATCTGCGCCACGATGTTGAAGGTGCCCTCCGGCATCACGCCGTTGCCCTTATGCTCCTCCAGAGTGACAGTTCCCTTCCAGCGGCTGCCCACCTGAAGCAGACCACGCTGCTCCGTGTTGTGGGGAATGGCTTCCGGTTCCGCATCGTTGTCCCGCTTGAAGGTGTATTTTTTGTTGTTCATCTGGATGGTCACCTTGCCCTCCCGGATCAGACCGGTCACTTCCTCGCCGGTTCTGAGCTGAATGGTCAGATTGCCGTCCTCGGTAGACCACGTGCCAAACATTCTCGCATAGGTACATACCGTGCAGCTTCCGTCCTCCAGCAGGTCGAGCCATTCACCGTTGCTGTAAAGCTCCTCCCCTTCCTTATCCGTCACCTGGGTGCAGACATAGTGACCAACCATCGTCGTGTCAATGGGCTTCGGTTCCGCGGGCTCGGTGACAACAGGGGTCACAAGGCTTTTGTTATACTCGTCCTCCATGTCCTCCGGGACAAAGGTAAAGGTCTGCTCGTCAACCTGCAGGGTCAGAACGTCGTCAATCAGAGTCCCTTTATAGGTGTTGTCAAGAAACTCCGTTTTGATGACGATCTCATCCCCGTCCTGTTCCCAGGTGATATTCAGCTCAATACGGATCTGCATGGAGCCTTTACCGTTGGGCTTCAGAAGGATCCATTCGCTTTTGGGCTTTTGATAGACCTCGCCCTCAATATTTACACAGATATATTTCGTCTCTGCGGCTGTCTTCCCGGCGCAGGCGCTCAGGGACAACAGCAGGATTACCGCAAGAAAAACAGACAGGCTTCGTTTCATTGGTTCCTCCGGGAAATTTCAATTTTCTAAGCAATTATTATACTAAGGCGCGCCCCTGCTGTCAACGAAAACATAGGAGTTTCAGCCGGAAACCGAAACTCCTATGGGGAATTATTTGGAATTTTTCCGAATACTCAGGTAGGTCAGCAGGACAAAAAGCCCCAGAAGCGCAAGCACCGCACCGCCAAGGATCAGGTACATCTGATTCACGCCCACCTTTTCACCGAAAAAGTAGAGATTGCAATCGATGGAGTCCCGGATGGATTCCACCACTTCCTTCGGAAAGCCGCAATTCTCCATCTCCCGGAAGCACCCGGCCAGAGCGTGATTCCGAAGCAGAGAGGTTCCGTAGGTGCCGGGCAGGAAGGACAGAACCTTCTGAAGACCGTCAGAGAAATTGGAAATGGGCATATAGGCGCCGCAGAGGAAGCCGTAACCGGCGCTGACGACGGTGCCCACAGCGGAGATCTGTCCCTGCGTGGACAGGAAGGTGTTGATAATAGAGGACAGGCAGGCGCCGAAAAGCACCAGCAGAATCACATCCAGCACAAGGAGGAGCACATCGGTTCCGCTCATGTACCAGCCAACCTGACTGAGGTAGACAAGGCACAGGCCGGTGGCGGCAAGGCACACCAAAAGGGTGCTGATCACCGTGGCGGCATAATATCCCAGGGCCATGGCGGATTTTTTCACCGGGGTCATGGTCAGGTCTTTTCTGGAGCCGGTAACCTTATCCTGCACCATGAGCATATTGGAGCAGAAGCCCACGGTAACGCAGGAAACCGCCAGCAGAGAGGAGATCAACTGAGCGCCCACGGTACCGTTGATCAAATCCTCGCTGACGTTCAGAATTGCGGGCAACGCCGAAGAAAAGCTGTCATAATAGACGTTCCGCAGGAAGGTTGCGTAGAGCACCAGAAGAATCATCGGCGTGATCAGCGCAGTGATGAACATGCCCTTATCTTTGAAAAACAGTTTGCAGTTTCGCTTGATCAGCGCACCAAGTCCGGTCATTTTTCTCCACCTCCCGTCAGCTTCTTTCCGGTTACCGAAAGGAAAACGTCGTCCATCTTACCCTTGGTGATCTCAAAGTCCCGGAACAGCTCCGGATGCCTCAAAATCAGCTTCGTGGCAGTTTGCGTATCAGGCACTTCCACACGGTAGGCGTCCCGAATCTGCTCATAGGGCAAATTCAGCGCCTTGACGTCCTTCTCCTCAACACTGTAGAGCGTAATAAAGTCCCCGGTATAGGTATTTTTCAGGCTCAGAGGCGTGCCCTCCGCAGCGATTCTGCCTTTGTCCAGAATGATCACATAGTCCGCGTCCGCCGCCTCTTCCATGTAGTGGGTTGTGAGGAAAACCGTCATATTTTCCCGCTTCCGCAGGTCGGTAACCACGTCCCACAGCAGCTTTCTGGTCTGAGGATCCAGACCGGTGGTTGGCTCGTCCAGTACCAGAATCTCAGGCTTGTGCAGCAAGGCTCTGGCGATGTCAATGCGGCGGCGCTGACCGCCGGAGAGCTTCCCTACGGTGCGGTTGATCAGGTCTTTGAAATCCAGCAGCTCTGCCAGTTCTGCCATTCGCTCCTTGAATGCCTTGCCGGTGATGCCGTAGAGGGCGGCACGGCTTTCCAGATTTTCTTTTACCGTCAGAGGCTGATCCAGAACGGAATTCTGGAACACAACCCCCAATTTCCGGGTCGTCCGCTCTATGGAAGCCTCCATTTTTTCACCGCAGATCTCCACAATGCCGCTGTCACGTCTCAGTTGACCGCACATAATGGAAATTGTGGTGCTTTTTCCGGCGCCGTTTACCCCCAGAAAGGCAAACAACTCCCCCTTTTTCACGCAAAAGCTAAGATCCTGGACGGCCTTGACCTCTCCAAAGCTCTTATTCAGATTTTTTATTTCAATTACTTTTTCCATGCCTTGTCCTGCGCTTTCCGAAAAATCCACTTTCATTCTAAGCCTTTTCCATACAAATGTCAAGCGCCGACAGGGCGATTTCCAGCTCGCTTTTCAATGAGAAATTTGTCGATTTCGTGTATGCTAATCTGATATGTGCTTGTCTTTTCGGTATCCTTCAAGGGCATTTCTGATACTTCCGTGGACAA
>JAEDOJ010000072.1 GCA_016302015.1 Oscillospiraceae bacterium
CGATATTGCACTGCTCTTCCTCCACCCGTTTCAGCACCCGATCCACCAGCACCTTGGTTTTGCCGGAACCGGCGGCTGCGGAGACCAGCAGGGTGCCTCCCCGGTTGGTGACCACCGCAAGCTGTTCCCTTGTCAGTTTGATTTCAGGCATCCTGCACCGCCTCCTCGATTTTCTTCCAGAATTCATCCGCCTTCCCCACGGACGGCAGCCACCGCTCCTGATTCTGCTGACGGCAGACTGCGCCGTAGGGGCAGTAGTCGCAGGCGCCCGGCTCATTGGGAATGTAATAGGGATTGGGCTGCGTAGAACCGCTGTACAGCTCGTCCGCCAGCGCCCCCACCTTGCGGAAGACAAACCGTTCCAGTTGTCCCAGTTGCTCTACCGTAAAGAGATTTCCCTGACGGTCGCCCTCCTTCCCCGTTTGATAGGGCAGATAGAAGGGCTGACCGCCGCAAGGCTCCATGGCCTCCAGCACCGGCTCCCGGTCTAAAATCAGCCCGCTGCGCTGCAAACTCTTTTTTCGTTTTGTTTCGATGGTATCCGTCTTTTCCTTGTCCTTCAGGCTGATTTTCTCCACTCTGGCCGGGAAATACAGCACCCCCGCCGGAGTGAGCGCCTGCAGAGCAAGCTGCTCCCCGCTTTTGATCAGGGCAAAGAGGTAGAGCAGCATCTGCAGACCCAGACCGTTGAGGACCTTGGTAAAATCAAAGGACTTCTTTCCGGTTTTGTAGTCCACAATCCGCACATAGAGCCGCTGTCCCTCCTGCCAGACATCCGCCCGATCCACAAAGCCCTCCAGCCGTGCGGTGACCTTCTCCCCGGCGATTTTCACCGCCGGAAGCTCTCCGTCCTCCGCAAAGTGCAATTCAAACCACTTTGGTTCAAACTCCGAGTTGGACAGCTCCCGGTACAGATCTCTGACCACGGCACGAACCTCCGACAGATTCCGGTGGAAGAGATACTCCGCCTTGGCGGACTGCCACAGATCGGAAAGCTCTTCCCGAATATAGGCTTCGATGGCCTGATCCGCAAGCTCCATTGTCCGCTCCGCCGTGACCTGATGGAAGCCTCCCTCCTCCATGACCGCTCTGGCGGTATCCTCCAGAACCTTATGGACAAAGGTACCGAAAACGGTGGGCTCCATCTGCGCCGTCTTCCGCTCTCTGGCGTTGAGGCCGTATTTCAGGTAATAGGCAAAGCGGCAGGAGGCCAGTTCATCAATTTTGGAGGAGGACAGGCGCAGTTCCCGGCCATAGAGCTTCTCCACCGCCTTCTGAGAAAGATCACCACAGCGGTAGTCCACCGCCTGAGACAGGGTCTGCGCCCGGGCGTACACCTCCGGGTTGTCCAATCTGATTTTTTCCCGCTGACCGGCGGAGGCCGTCAGGTAATCCAGATACTCCCGCTGACCATGGCGAATCAGATTCTCGTCCCCCTCCAGCACGGTGGCCTCCGGGAACAGCATGGCCGCTCTTCGCAGGAGGTAGGCCTCCTTTCCTCCAGGGGAGCCAAGGTAAATCCGGGTTGAGGGAGCGTTTAAAACGCTGTCAATGGCGGCAAGCTCCCGATCCAGCTCCCCGGAGGCCGTGGGCGCCAAGCTGATCCCCAGCTTCAGCAGGTCTCTGCGCTCCATGTCCGTCAGCAGGGTTTTCTTCACCTGCGCGGAGGGCAGGCTCCCCTCCTCCCCGCCCAGAAGGAACACATAGGGCGTGTCGCACCGGCGCTGAGACATCAGATCGCCGATGGTCACGCAGTCCAGACTGGCGGGAATGGTTCCCACATCGCACACCGACAGCGCCGTGCGGAAAATTCGATAAAACTCCTGGGGAGATCGGACGCTCTCCCCCAAAACGCCGTACATCTGCTCCATCAGGTCGCAGATCAGGCCATAAATCTGTACATATTCCTGAGCTTTCTGAAGTTCCCCCCGGTCTGCCATTTTCTCTCCGTAGGCGTTCAGCGTCTCGCTGAGAGAAATCTCCTCCAGAAACTCATTCAGCCCCACCACCATTTCTCCGGTGTTTTTTGCCCTGTTCAGGGTCTGCCGCAGATGGAGCAGAGGGTCGATCACCCTATGGCGGCTCTGATTCAGCCCTCTGAGAATTTCCTCTCCATTGGGATCGCTGCGGGCCTGCAGGCCGTCCGGATGCATGGTCCACTCCTTTTCCCACCGGCTGCCGCTGATATTCCACAGCAGCACATAGTTTTCCAGCCGGTCGCAGTCCTCCCGGCTCAGGGGGACAAAGCCGGACTTCACATAGGCCAGCACGTCCTCCTGCTCCAACTGCCCTGTCGCCACCTCCAGGGCGGACATGAGCATATGTACCACCGGCTGACGGAGAATCTCCGTATTACCCGCAAAATAGGCGGGAATCTCTCCCCGGCGGAAAAGGGTTTCCAGCAAAGGGCGATAGGCGGAAAAATCACAGCAGGCAATGGAAATATCCCTCCATCGCACCCCCTCCTGCGCCAGTCGAAGAATCTCCCCTGCGGCGCAGCGGCATTCCCCCATTCGATCGTCACCGGTAAAAAATACCACCTGTTCCTGCTTTTCCGGGTACGCCGCCCCTCTGCCGGAGAATAGCTGATCCCGAAGATGGGTCAGCGGCGTCCGGGCTTCCCCGGCTTTGCGTTCCGTAACCTGTGCGTCCTCCCCTCCGGTCAGGGAAAGCAGAGCCTTTGCCGTATCTCTTGCGGCGGAAAACTGCTGTCCGGTCTGGGTCAGACCGTCGCAGGTCAGCGCCACGGTAACCTCCCCGCCCTTGTTCAAAAGCTGAGAGATGATCTCCTGCTCCACCCCGTTGAAGTCCGTGAAGCCGTCAAAATAGAACCGTTTCCCAACCGCAAAGTCCGTCTCCTCCAGCGCCGTCAGCAGACGGTTCAGTCTGGTTTCCGGGTTCTGCCCCAGCCGGGCGCTGACTGCGTCGTAGCTTTCCATCAGGAGGGCAAATTCCTCCGCCTTCTCCCCCAGCACACCGGTCAGGTCACGGCTGACCTGACGGAGTCTTTCCGACGTGACGCAATAGCTGCGAAATTCGTCGAAGGTGTCCAAAAGCTGCAGGAGAAAGTCCGGTTTCGTCACGCTGGTTCCGTAAATTTTCAGCCGGGAACGCACCTGCTCCACCGCCAGAGCCATGATCAAGAGTCTTCCTGCCTGATTGGTCTCCGTCTCGGCGCAGCCGCCCACCTGAGAAAAGACCCGGTCTGCCAGTCTGGAGAAGCCCAAAACCTCGGCGAAACGACTGATGGGCGCACCGCCTCCGGCGCAGAGCTGACGCTCGGCGGTGTGGGAAAACTGCTCCGGCACCACCAGAATCTGCCCGCCGATTCCCCTTGCGGCATTTACGCAGATGGTATTTAAAATTGCCTCCGTATTTCGTTTTCGATCCTTACAAAGCCATAAATGAAGCATGGTTTCACCTCTTGATTCTGCGGCAGTCAGTATACCTGTCTTTTATTATACCTTTTTTTCCAATCCCCTGCAAGAGATACTTCCCAATCAGGAACATTTTCCACGAAGTTTCGTCAAAAAACTGCTTTCCGTCTTGACTGCCGGCAAAGTTCCGTTTATCATAGAAGAGAAAGGTGGCAACGCCAATGAAAAAACACGGAATTTATGAGAAAAAAACAGAAAAGAAATCCCGCAGATATCTCTGGTGGGTGATTCCCATTGCGGTGCTGGCGCTGGTTCTTTTTGTGGGCTTCGCAATCAACCGCTGGACGGTGGAGCTGACCCTGACCGGCGATTCGGAGCTTCAGATTGAGTGCGGATCGGACTATACCGATCCCGGTGCGAAAGCCTGTCTCACCGCCAGTCTCTTCGCTCCGGAACCCAAAGAAATGGTCGTCACCGTGAACGGCGAGGTGGATTCCGGCACGCCGGGAGATTATGAACTCGTCTACGAAGCCGGTTTCCTCTGGTATCGCAGTGAGGCGGTGCGGACAGTCCGTGTGGCGGACACCACGCCCCCCACCATTGAGCTGCAGCATCGGGAGGGCTATTCCCCCGCCCCCGGGGAAGCCTACGAAGAGGAGGGCTACACCGCCTGGGACGCCGTGGACGGAGACCTGACGGCGGAGGTTGTCCGCAGAGAGCAGGATGGGAACATTTATTATACGGTCACCGATAAAGCCGGGAATACCGCCGAGGCTGTCCGTGAGATCGTGGACACCACGCCCCCGGAGATTGCTCTGGAGGGCGGCGAGGTGGTGGAGCTGAAGGCCGGCGTTCCCTTTGAAGAGCCGGGCTTCACCGCCACGGACAACCGGGACGGTGATCTTACCCCTCAGGTAGAAGTCGAGGGTCAGGTGAACTGCTACCATGCGGGGGACTATGAAATCACCTACACCGTTACGGACTCCTACAGCAACACCACCGTGGTCACCCGCACCGTCAGAGTAGTTCCCATGCAGCAGCCCGATCGTGTGGACCCCGGGGATAAGGTGGTCTATCTGACCTTCGACGACGGCCCCGGCCCCTACACCGCAGAGCTTCTGGATGTGCTGGATCGCTACAACGTGAAGGCCACCTTCTTCGTGGTGGACACAGGCTATGATGAGACCATCGGGGAGGAGCACCGCCGTGGGCATACGGTGGCAATCCACACCGCCTCCCACAACTACAGCTCCATTTACGCCAGCGAGGAAGCCTATTTTTCGGATTTGAACAAAATTTCCGACATCATTTACACGCAGACCGGTCACCGCCCAACACAGGTGCGTTTCCCCGGAGGCAGCTCCAACACGGTCAGCAGCTTCAATCCCGGCATTATGACCCGATTAACCCAAGATCTGACCGATCTGGGCTATGAATACTATGACTGGAACGTGCTCAGCGGAGACGCGGGAGAGACCACGGACACGGATGTGGTGGTGCAGAACGTGATTGACGGCATCAGCAATCACAACGTTTCCATTGTCCTTCAGCACGATATCAAGGGCTTCAGCGTGGCTGCCGTAGAGCGAATCATTATCTGGGGACTGTCCAACGGCTATACCTTCCTGCCCCTGACCCCCGGCTGTCCCACCGCCCATCACGGGCTGAACAATTAAAAAACCGGTGGTTGATCTTGTTCATATTTTTTCAGGATCATTCGGTTTTTGTTGTGAATTTATCACAAAACATTCACAGACTTTAAAAAAACTCCTACAATTTGTTCCACTTTTTGTGCATTTTTGACCTTGACTTCCCATATCTCCGGTGATATTATGCCCATGCCGGTGCAGAGAAGCGCACCGAGTATCTCCCAAGGAGGTCGACTATGAAAATCACAAAAATCGATCAGGTTGAAAAATTTCTCGAGGCTGTGAATAAGTGCAAGGAACCGGTGTGGCTCACGTCTCAGGACGGGGACAAGTACAATCTCAAGTCCTACCTGTCTCAATATATCGCCATTGGCGCCCTGCTCAGCGAGCACGGCGACGAGCTTGAGCTTTGGTGCAGCGCCAGAGAAGATGAAAACAACTTCAGAGAATTCTTTGCGGAATGTCCTGAAGTGATTGACATCCATGTGGTGGCCTGACCGCAAAAAACGGCTGACTCAAACGATTCTCCAATCGTAAGAGCCAGCCGTTTTTTACAGCTTTCCCTTCAGCCAGAAGGTGAAGTCCAGTATTTTTTTCAGCACAGGCCGGGTTATGATGTCCAACTGCCCCACATAGGCGTGGAACTGAGCGCCGAAGCCCTGCTTATAGCGGTGCAGGCCGTTTTTGGGATTGTCCTCCCCGGGATAGCCCTCAACCCCACGGAAGTCAAACCAGCGGCAGCCCGCCTCCAACGCGTCGCACTGCATTTTCCACTGCAGCAGCTCGTTGGGACAGAGCTTCAGGTAGTCCCGGTCGGAGCAGCCGTACATAAAATATCCCCGGTCTCCCTCAATCACAGAAACAGAGGCGGCGATGGGTTTGCCCTCGAACTCCGCAAGGTACAGGCGGGCAGCGTCCCCCAAGCCGGTCAGGAAGCTGCGGAAATAGTCCTGACTTCTGGCTTCAAAGTCGTTTTTTGCGGCGGTCTGCTCCATCATCCGGCAGAATTCCGGCAAATCCTCCACCGTGCCCAGGCGAACCGTCAAATTCCCCTTCTGACCTCTGTGGAGGTGGGTTTTGGTGGAGCGATGATAAATGGATTCCAGCGTTTCCGGCGTCAGGCCCTCCATGTCCGTCACGTAGCACATTCTGGGCTGAAACAGAGAGAAATCAGAGGCATTATCTATGGAATACCCGATTTTTCCTGCCATTTCCGCAAATTTTTTATCCGTTTCCTCAATCCGGGGGTCCACCCGGAGAAGATATGCGCCGCATTTCTTGGCAAGAGCCTTGGCGCCCTGTGTCAGTTCCCGGAACACCGCCTCGTCCTCATAATCGCAGATGGGGCCTCTGGGCGCATAGAGAATGCAGGTTTTGAAAAAGTGAATGTCATGGCGAAGCAGCGCCATGGTTCCCTTGATTTGCCCGGCTTCATCCCGGCAAATCACGCCATACCAGCCCCAGTCCGTCTTGACCCTGCCCCAGGCAGAGGTCTGCATAAAATGGTGGTTCGGATGGGCGTTCACAAATTCATCCAGTTCCTTTGCGTCCTTCAGGGAAACATATTCCGTCATTTCTGATTCATCCTTCCGTATCTGTCTTTCCACACTTCGTCCATTGTATCATATGACAAGGGGCGTTGACAAGACATTTTTCCGGAAGCTCTGATTTCCCTGTCAGGAGAGCCAGTCCAGAAGGCTCTGCAACCACTCAAAGGACTTGAACCGCAGGCGGTATTCCTCTTCTCCCCCGGTAATCAGATTCGTTTCCTCAGAATTAAACCCTCCAACCTCCGCATACTCCTCCACCAGCTCCGCCGTTGCGGCGGTGCAGAGGGAGGGAAACACCACGCACCACCAGTTTTTCCCCTGTGCCGCCCCGATGTTCACACGGAGGGCAGGATAGGTCCCCGCCGGGAGCGTAAAGGTATCATAATAACGGGTTTGGAATACTTCCCTTCCCAGAGAGACTTCCACAGAGTAATCCGACCCTTCCGCTGCAAGCTGCTCCAGAGCGGCAGCCTGAATTTCATCCAAATGCGTGCGGAGAAGCTCCCCGGCCGCCTTTGCGTCGGCACAGCCGGCGGTCAGGTCGCTGACCTTCCCCAGCACCGCATCCCGCACCCGCAGCTTCTGCGCCTGATCCTCCTCGCTGTCGGAATTGGCCACCACATGGAGCCGCAGGGTTTTCTCCGCCAAGTCCTGCTGGGTGAGCTTTGTTTCTACGGATAAGAGACAAAACGCCGTAAAAAACACAAGAATTAACCAAAGAAAAATTCGAGATTTCATAAAAACACCGTCCATATGTAATTTCTTACATTATGGACGGTGTTTGGGCTGATTATACAGATTTTGCGATATAAACCTTAGGATAATTTTCCTTCAGCATGGAGCAGGCCACCGCTGCATATTCAAAGGAATCGAAAATGCCGAATACCGCGCTACCGCTGCCGGTCATCTGCGCCCCATAGGCACCGTAGGACATGAGGATGGATTTGATATAGTTCAGCTCCGGAAGCTCGTCCGTCAGCGCCTGCTCAAAAACGTTGCACAGGTTCTTGCCTATCTCCTCCAAAT
>JAEDOJ010000073.1 GCA_016302015.1 Oscillospiraceae bacterium
CGACATAAATCATTCCTTTTTTATCTCTACCCCAACTATTGACATAGAACCTAAACTTACAGGAGCAACCAATGGTTGCTCCTGTTTTTTTATGTAACGACAACCTTCGTGCATACAAAGATCCACGGCTCCCTCTGATGAGGGAGGCAGGGGTGCGGTGCATAATTTCTAATCTTCCACCTCAGAGAAGCATGAAAAAGGAGGCTCCCTTATATTTTTTGAAAAAAGGTCTTGTTTGTCACATTGTTTTATTGTAGAATAGAGAAACCATAATCTTGGAGGATAATTCTGTGACACGTTTTTTTCGCAGAGGCCTGACCGCCCTGCTCACTCTGATATTTTTATTTTCTGCCGGATGCAGCTCCGAAACCATCGTTGACGAGGACGCCGTAAACGATCCCGCCAATCTGGACATCGTCACCATTGCCGCCGTTGGAGACATCTTTATGTCTGATGAGGTCATCGAGCAGGCCAACCTGCACAACGGCTCCTACGATTTTTTGCCCACGATGAACGGCGTATTCGCCGCAGTATCCAACGCCGATCTGACCTTCGGCAATTTTGAGGGCAACTTCAATGGCAGTCCCTATGGCCCCCATCACGGCAGTTATCCCGACGAGCTTTGCTCCACGCTGAAAAATGCCGGGTTCGATATCCTGCAAACCGCCAATTCCTTCAGCCTCACTGCCGGTATGACCGGTTTGAAGCAGACAAAGTCCCTGATTGACGGCATGGGCATGGTTTCTCTGGGCACCTACGCCGACTCTGCGGATAAGGCGGATTCTCAGGTGCGGGTTTTTGATGTAAACGGCATTCGGGTTGCCTTCATCGCCTTTACCAAAAGCATCAACGGCATGACCATTCCCGAAGGAACCGACAGCTGCGTGGATCTGCTTTACACGGACTATGACGGTGACTTCAACCACGTTGACACAGAGGGCATTTTGGCGGTTTTAGACACTGCCAAGGCGAAAAATCCCGATGTGATCATCGCCGGCCTCCATTGGGGCAGCGAAAACGTGACCACCGTCACCACCACCCAGTCCGAAATCTCGGATCTTTTGTTCCAAAACGGGGTAGACGCCATTCTGGGAACTCATTCCCATGTGGTCAGCTCCGTGGAAAAGCGGCAGATTATTCTGGAGGACGGCAGCCGCAAAAACGTGGTGCTGGCATACAGTCTGGGGGATTTTTGCGAGGTCGGCCCCGGAGACTGCAACGTCACTCCCATTTTGAAGATGGATTTTGCCAAAAACCGCATTACCGGCAAGGTATCCCTGAACAAGCTGTACTTTACTACGGTTGCATCTGTGGATCTGGGCGAGGAAGCTCCTCTGCGCTACTCCATCTTTGATGCGGACAACGCCATTGAGCTTTACGAAAGCAATTATTATGACCGAATTTCCTCTTCCCTCTACGACAAACTCATAGAACAGCGGCAAGCTCTGGCGGACAAAATGGGAATCCAGATCGGTTAAACAAAAACACCGTTCTCTCAGTTGGGAGAACGGTGTTTTTTTAGTTGACCGGTCGGGAAGAATCCAGCACTACGGACACGTCAAAGAGATCGGAAAGCTGTTCCGGCTCGAAAAGCATGGTATAGCCATCCACATATCTGCGTCCCTGACGGACATAATTTCTGGTCAGTTGCGCAAAGTTTTCACCGGATGAAATATTCAGGAAATAACGATAGCCTGCGTCATAAAGCAGATCATAGGCATCACTGCTGTAGACATCCTCATTGTCCTCGATGTCGCCGCCGTAGGGGAAGACGAAAATGTCGGAATCTCCCACGATGGGCTGAACCTGATTTTCCCACTTCTTCACATCGGAGGCAAGCTCCTCATCGGTCAGCTCGGAATAGACCGTATGCGCAAAGCTGTGGGAGGCGAGCTCCCAGCCGTGCTCTCTGAGGCATCTTGCCACATCCTGCGCGGCACGAACCTCTTCTTTATACGCTCCCTCTCCGAGAATCAGCCGCCATTCCGGGTGGGTGCGGTAGCCAAAAACCCCCTCAAAGCCGGTAACGGACAGGACGGCTCTCGCTCCCTTATAGGAAAAGTCCGGATGCTCCTGAATGAAGGCTTCCAAAACCGGAACCAGATCGTATTCCCCTGTCACCAGTTCCCCGGAGGCAGTATAGTATTCACAGGTGGGCGAACCGTCAGCGTCGATGACGATCCGGCTCGCAAAGCCGTTGCCGGCGTCGGCAAGCCTGTCTCCGTCCGTGTCCACCATGTATTCGTAATAGTTTACATCATCCTGAGAGAGGATGATGGGGGTTTTCCCCTCCGGCAGGTTGATGTTTCCGGGCAGATAGGTCTGCTTGCCGTCTTCATCCATGCCGTACCGGGCGAACTGGTGCAGATTCACCAGCACATAGCCGTTATTGTAAAGCTGGGTGAGGATGCCGCGGAATTCATCCACTGTGACCATATTCTGATTGAAGCCCACGCCGTCCACGCTGTTGAAGGCACGTTCCGGGTCGGCCACCAGGGTATGAAACGCCAAATGAGGAACCTGTGCGGGATCATCCCACGCTACCGCCGAATCCTTCAGCGCCAGGTACCGGTCTCTGGCCGCAGCCAGCGACGCATTGGACTCCCAGTCAGCCCCGTAAGTACGCAGAACGTCCACCGCACCGTTATAATCGTATCCCGCCGCCACACGATCCGCTTTCTGGATCAGCAGCTCTTCGGCAGTGGGGGTATAGCTGCTTTCCCCCGATGCTTCCTCCGTGTAGTGCGGCCTCGTCTCCACAGGAATCTCCTGCTCCGAGGAGGTCAAGGCCGACACGATCAGGCTGATCAAAAGGACGATAATCAGCAAAATCGCCAGCCCGATCCCACCCAGAATCAGCCAGCCCCGGAGATTGGCTCCGGAACGCTTCCCTCTGGCGGGACTTCTCCGCCGTTTCTTTCCGGAGGGTCGTCTTTGCCGGTTCGTCCCCGGGCTGGTACTGCGCCGGTACACCGGCTCCTGTTTCTCCCGGACAGGGTCGTTCTTCCCCAGCAGAGCCTTTTCTACGTCCCATTCCGCATCAAAATCATAGGCATATGGACGGTCACGGTATTGTTTTTGTTCACTCATGCAATGACCTCCAGGTCAAAGAATTACTCCCTCAATAATCTGCGGCGGGCAATATTGATGGTGCCTTCCTGCATATGGTTCATCCAGGCAATGCTCTTGCCGCAGCCGTAGGCTACGCAGGAATCCGCGTCATCTGCCAGCATACAGTGGATTTCCGTCCGTTCTTCAATGAGACGATCCATGCCGTAGAGCTGGCTGGCTCCGCCGGTGAGGACGATGCCGTTTTTGGAAATATCCGCCACCAGCTCAGGCGTCGTCATTTCCAGCACGTCCAGCACCTTGTCCGCAATCTGGCGGGCAGGACGCTTCAGGGCTTCCATCACATCCTCAGAGCTGATCTGAACCTCCCGGGCAAGACCGGTCTTCAAATCCCGGCCCTTGACGGTCATGGTCAGGGCTTCCGGTCTGGGCATGATGCAGCCCACGGTGAGCTTGATGTCCTCAGCGGTATTTCCGCCGATGATGACACCGAAATGACGGCGGACATATTTCATAATGGCTTCGTCAAAGGTGATTCCGGCGACCTTGATGGAATCGGAATAGTTGACGCCGTTCATGGTCAGAACACCGATGTCCGTGGTTCCGCCGCCGATGTCTACCACCATCCGGCCCTCCGGGGCGGAAATATCCATCTGCGCTCCCAGACCGGCGGCCAGAGGCTCCTCAATGAGGCAGACCCGGCGGGCGCCGGCCTCCATCACCGCCTGAATCACCGCCCGTTCTTCCACCTCTGTAATGCAGCTGGGGACGCTGACAATCATTCGGGGCTTGATTACCGCATGCTTGACCACACGGGTGACCATCTCCGTCAGCATTTTCGCCGTCAGCTCATAGTCGGAAATCACGCCGTCCTGCAGGGGATGGATGGCAACCACGTTACCGGGGGTTCTGCCCAGCATGTTCCGGGCGGCGGCGCCAACCTGCAGGACTTTGCCCGTATTTTTATCCAGCGCAATCACCGCCGGTTCCCGAAGGACAATGCCCTTCCCTGCCGCATAGATCAGCACATTGGAAGTGCCAAGGTCAATTCCTAAATCTCTTGAAAACAAAAACATACTGTCACCTACTGTTTTTCCGTCTTGTCATGATCCACCACAGCCACCACGGCGCATTCGATCCCGCCCGCACCGCTGAGCCGCAGCTTCCCGGCGCACTCCGTCAGAGTCGCGCCGGAGGTTAATATATCGTCGATCAGGAGGATGCGTTTTCCCGAAAAATTCTCCGGGTGCACCGTCTGAAAGGCGTTTTTCACATTTGCTTCCCGCTCGGACGCCGTGGAAAGAGTGGTCTGAGAGGGGGTGTGCCGAACCTTCATCAGCGTTCGGACACAGGGCAGGCGCAATTCCGCCGCCACGCTTTCGGCAACGATTCGGGACTGGTCGTAGCCCCGTTTTCTCAGGCGCTGCCTGCTGACAGGCACCCAGGTGAGCAGATCGAAGGACACATTCGCCCGCAGGAGCACCATGGCCAGCATCCGGCCGTAAGCTTTCCCGTAATACGCTCTGCCACCGAACTTGAACCGATGGATGGAGTCCCGCACCTGCTGGGTATAGCGGTAGAGACACCAGCAGCGGTCATAATACTTGCCCCGCTTCACATGACCCTCAAATCTGGGCTCATTGATCCGGCACTTCCTGCACAGATCCGTTTCTTCCTCCCTGAGAATTTTCCCGCAGAGAATACACTTCGGCGGAAAAAGCAGGTTCAGAATCCGCTGTCCCAGCTTCACGAGGCGCACCTTGCCACAATCCGGTGCCGCAGGCCGCTGTAGCGTTTGTTTCTCCGGTTATTGGCGGTCATCTGCGCTACCACCTCTTCGTTCCCCACAAGGATCAGCAGGCTTCTGGCTCTGGTGATGGCGGTGTAGAGGACGCTGCGGGTCAGGAGCATGGGCGCTCCGGCAAAGGGCACGAAGATCACTGCCCGGTATTCACTGCCCTGACTTTTATGGGCGGTGATGGCATAGGCCAGCTCCAACTCGGAAAGCATATCCGAATCGTAGACGGCAATCCGATCGTCAAAGCAGATGCGGACGGCGTCCTCCTGAGGATTGATCTCCAAAATGGTTCCGATGTCTCCGTTAAAAATCCCGATTCCAGCACCGCCGGAAACGCCTTTCCACATTATATCATAATTATTTCGGATTTGCATTACCCGATCCCCCTCCCGGAAGCAATTTTCTCCGAAAAATTTCTCTTTTTTCCGAGGATCGGGGGGATTCAGCGCCGCCTGCAGCGCCTGATTCAGATGAACCGTCCCTGTTTCTCCCTTGCGGGTGGGGCTGATCACCTGAATTTCGTTGGACGGAATGCCCATATTCCGGGGCAGGCGGTCTGAGCAAAGCTCCGCCACCGTCTGCACCACAGCCTCGGCGCTGCGCCGCTTCATAAAGAAAAAGTCTCGATCCTTCGCCGTCAGAACGGGAAGCGCCCCGGAATTGACCGCATGGGCGTTCATGACAATCAGGCTGTCCTGCGCCTGACGGAAGATTTCTGTCAGGCTGATGGTGGGAATCGCCTGACTGCGGATCAGGTCGGCAAACAGATTGCCCGCTCCCACGGAGGGGAGCTGATCCGGGTCTCCCACCAGAATCAGGGAAGCCCGTTCCGGCAGAGCCAGCAGCAGGCTGTGCATGAGCAGCACGTCCACCATGGACACCTCGTCCACAATCAAAGCATCACAATCCAGCGGCTCATCCTCCCCACGAAGGAAGAACATTTCTCCCGTTTCCGGAGAAATCTGCGCCTCCAGCAGCCGATGGATGGTGGAGGCCGGATTGCCGGAAAGCTCTGACAGCCGCTTGGCCGCCCGGCCTGTGGGCGCCGCTAAGAGCGTCTTTCGCTCCAGCCGGTCGTACATGGACAAAATGCCCTTTAACGTTGTCGTCTTTCCCGTGCCGGGGCCGCCGGTGAGAATCAGAATCTTTCGCTGGGCTGCCCAGCGTATGGCTTCCCGCTGCAGGCCGGCGTAGGTGATGTCATTTTCCCGTTCAATGGAAGCAATGGCCTCCTCCCCATGGTGCAGAGGCGTCTCGGGAGCGGCCGCAAGCCGCAGCACCCGGTCTGTGATGTAGTTCTCCGCCTCATAATATTCCGGCAGATAGATTGCCTTCAGTCCCGCAATCTCGTCCATCTCCAGCCGTCCAAGCTCAATCAGCCTGTCCAGCGCCTGCGTGACCGTCTCCTGCTCCAGCTCCAGCATCACCGCCGTGGCGGCGGTCAGCTTGTCCATGGGAAGGAAGGTATGTCCATTATTTAAGTTATACCGCAGTTCAAAGATCACCGCCGCCTCCACACGGCGGTCATCGTCGCCGTCAAAGCCCACGGCAAGCGCCATGGCGTCGGCGGCGGCAAAGGAAGCGCCGAACTGCGGCAGAGTGAGAAGATAGGGATTTTCCTGCGCCCGTTCCAGCGCTTCCTCTCCGTGAACCCGGTAAAACCTGACCGCAATCTCCGCGGGAATCCGGTGGGCGGACAGGAACTCAATGAGCCGCCTGACCCCCACCTGTCTGCGGAAGGAGGCCCCCATTTCCAGGGCGGCCTTCATGGAAATTCCGCTGATCTGGGCCAGCTTCTCAGGGGCGCTGTCCAGAATCCGCAGGGAGTCCTCTCCAAATTTCGCAACAATTTTCTCCGCCGTCTTTGGGCCGATGCCCCGGACGGCTCTGGAGGATAAGTAAGCCCGGATGTCATTGACGGTGCTGGGCAGGAGACGTTCCAGAAATTCTGCCTCAAACTGTCTGCCATAGGCGTTATGGGTGACCCACTTCCCCGTGACAATCAACTGCTCCCCAACCACAGGGACAGGAATGGTGCCCACCACCGTGATCATGGCGCCCTCCTCGCTGTCCAGCTTGATCACAGCATAGCCGTTTTCCTGATTTTGAAACAATATCGCCGCTATGGTTCCGCTAATCAGTTCCTGCTCCAAGCTCCTCGTTCTCCCATCGAATCATTTCCGGTACCTGCGACGCAGCGCAAAGCACAGCGTACGGTTCTCTACGCAGCAGCATCTGGGCTGCAATCTGCGCCTCCTCATCCAGACCCTGATCCACAAAGATCAGCCGTTCCCCAACGCCCCGGTGATTCCGCAGCCGCAAACAGCCACGGATCGTCTGCTGGGTTCGGGAAGCGTCCCCCGCAATGGGGACAATCAGCACGGTGTCCTTCCGGGGTATGGGAAAGATCACCGCCTCCAAAATTGTCCAGAGGATCAGAAAGACCCCGCAAACCGCAAATGCGGCAATCAGGATTGACAATACCATCTGCATCACCTCATGCCATCATATGTTTTGACATGAGCATATGTACCTATTATTATTTTACTACAAATATCAACAATGTGCAATGAATATTTTTCAAAAAAGGGAAAATGGAGCGATGTTCCATCGCTCCACAGCGTGTCGAAGAACCTGTTTTTACGGTTCTCCCCCGTGTGGAAAGGGAGCTGTCACGGCTTTCGCCGTGACTGAGGGATTGTCCGGGCAA
>JAEDOJ010000074.1 GCA_016302015.1 Oscillospiraceae bacterium
TATGACCTTCCGCACGTCAAGCGGATGCTCTAGCCAGCTGAGCTAATCGTCCGTCAGCGAAGCCTATTATATAGGATAGGCTTCGATTTGTCAAGAACTTTTTTGAAAAAATTTCAAAATTTTATTCGTACAGCGGATACTTGGCGGTCAGCTCTGCAACAGTGGAACGAACCTTGTCCTGCGTGCCTTCAAAGTCGGCAGCCGTTTCATAGATGCACTGAGCGATGACCTTCATGTCCTCTTCCTTCATACCACGGGTTGTGGCGGCGGGAGTGCCGATGCGGATGCCGCTGGTGACAAAGGGCTTCTCCGGGTCGTTGGGGATGGCGTTCTTGTTTACGGTGATATAATTTTCGTCCAGGCGGTGCTGCAGCTCCTTGCCCGTAATATGCAGGGGGCGGAGATCCGCCAGCATCAGGTGGTTATCCGTGCCGCCGGAGACCAGATCAAAGCCGTGGCTGAGAAGGGCAGAGGCCAGAGCCTGGGCATTTTTTACGGTCTGGTGAGCATATTCCTTGAATTCCGGCTGCATGGCTTCCTTGAAGCACACCGCCTTGGCGGCGATGACGTGCATCAGAGGGCCGCCCTGGGTGCCGGGGAAGACGGCGGAGTTGATCTTCTTGGCAAATTCCTCCTTGCCCATAATGATGCCGCCCCGGGGGCCCCGGAGGGTCTTATGGGTGGTGGTGGTGACAATGTCGGCGTAGGGAACCGGGCTCATGTGAGCGCCGCCGGCCACCAGACCGGCAATGTGCGCCATGTCAACCATGAGCAAAGCGCCGTTTGCGTGGGCGATTTCCGCAAATTTCTTGAAGTCGATGGCACGGGGATAAGCGGAAGCGCCGGCAACAATGAGCTTGGGCTTGTGCTCCTCGGCAAGTCTGGCGACCTCATCATAGTCGATGCAGCCGGTGTCCGGGTTGACCCCGTAGGAAACGGCGTGATAAACCTTGCCGGACTGGTTGGCAGGGGAGCCGTGGGTCAGGTGACCGCCGTTGGCAAGGCTCATGCCCAAAATGGTATCGCCGGGCTGAAGAAGGGCCGCATAGGCAGCCAGATTCGCCTGTGCGCCGCTGTGGGGCTGGACGTTGACAAATTCCGCACCGAAAAGCTCTTTGGCTCTGGCAATGGCAAGGCGTTCGATTTCGTCTACCACCTCGCAGCCGCCGTAGTACCGCTTTGCAGGCAGACCCTCTGCGTATTTATTGGTCAGAACCGTGCCCATACAGGCAATCACGGCAGAAGAGGCAATGTTTTCTGAGGCGATTAACTCAATATTCCGCTTCTGGCGGTGAAGCTCCTGGGCCATCAGGGTGCCGATTTCGCCATCAAAACGGCTGACGTACTCAATATTGGGGGCTAATTCATGGATGCTCATAATTTTTCTCCTTTCGACCGCCGCACGCAAAAAAATGAGTGCAGCCATCTCCGGCGACACTCATACACAGAAATTCCGCAGCAGGCGGAATGTTCCTCTGTCCTTTTGCCTGAGAGATTCGGCGTTCGCCTTGCACCTTCGGCACTCATACGGAATGAGATTCTCCAGAGAGTCCCTCCACAGTTCGGTCTATTTTCCTGAGAGCATTACTCCTTCGGAGGGCACGGAGGCCACTTTCCCGAACTGTTTCCACGGGTTATTTGATTATATACTATTATAATTGTTTTACGACAAAATGCAACTACATTTTTGCCCAAATATTTACAGATGAAATCTTAAAATTTAGACAAAATGCCGGATTATTACCGAATGGTCTTCTTCCGCCGGAGCATTTCCCGCCAATCCAGATCCCCCCGCTGGAGGCCGAGGATCAACATTTCCGCAGAGGCCAGATTGGTGGCCACGGGAACATTATGGGTGTCGCACAGGTGGATGGTCTGGACAATCTGCTGATCCTCCCAGGGGTCGATGCTGTTCGGATCGGTGAACATCAGCACCAGATCGATCTCATTATAGGCGATCCGGGCATCCACCTGCTGATGACCGCCCTGATTATGGGACAGGAACAGGGTGATGGGCAGACCGGTGGCGTCGGCCACCAGACGGCCGGTGGTAGCGGTGGCGGAAACGTTGTGCTTCGCAAGAACGCTTTTGTATGCGGTGCAGAACTGCACCATCAGTTCTTTTTTCTTATCATGTGCCATTAACGTGATATTCATAGTCTTACCTCATCGCAGCTTCATCAGCGGCATATGCACGCCCCGAAGCCGTCTGGAAATTCGCAGACAGGCCTGAGCTGCTCCGCCGTCGGTGGTATAGATCAGCGGCTCGCCTTGCATGGCGGCCAGAGTTACATCAGGATCCTCCGGGATCAGACCGATCAGGGGAAGCCCCACATCGTCCATAATATCATCCACGGTCAGAGCCATTTTGGAAAAAATTCTGGGGGAGACCCGGTTGATGACCAGTCGGGCGTCTGTTTTGCCGGCCAGCTCCAAAAGCTCGGCCACGCTGCCCGCGTCACGGAGGGAGGAGGGCTCCGGCGTGGCTACCACAAGAAAACGGTCAGCATGCCGGGTGACCAACTGAAAGCCGGAGCCGATGCCGGCGGGAGCGTCGATCAGGCAGTAATCGTATTCCTCCCGGGCGTCCCGGAGAAACCTGCCGAAGGCCTCCGAATCCACGGAAACACCGGCTCTGCGAACCGGGGCGGTGAACAGGAAGAGATTCTCCAGCCGGGGATGGCGGGTGGCGTCCCTGACACTATAGCTGCCGCTGAGGACATCCGTAAAGGCCACCACGGGCAGCTCCATCATGCCAAGGGCAATGTCCAGATTCCGCAGGCCGATATCCGAATCCACGCAGAGCACCCGTTTGCCCTCTGCCGCAAGGCAGGTGGCAACCGCAGCGCATACGGTGGTTTTCCCGGTGCCGCCCTTGCCGGAAATTACGGAAATTACCTCGCCCATCTGTTCCTCTCCTCAATTATCCTATAATTAGTATTAGTATAGCCTATTTTTTCCGTAATTTCAATATACAATTTATTGAATCAGGAAAATTCAGGAAGACAAAGGAAGATTCACAAATTGTTTACAGGTTCGCCCCTTGCATCCGGGGTACAACTGTGGTATAGTATCGGAGTTCAATTTTGAACAGTTAAAAATAGAACGGAGTCTTACCATGCTGCAATTTTTTGAGTATCTATCCGGGATGAAGCGGCTGTATGAGAAAAAAACCGCCCCGGTGGAGGAAAAATATCACCTGACCAGTCTGGAATTCAATGTTCTGATGTTTCTCGCCAACAACCCGGAGTACGATCGGGCATCCGACATTGTGAAGCGCCGGGGGTTTACCAAGTCCCATGTATCCATGACGGTGCGTTCCCTTATGGATCGGGGGCTGCTCACCGGGGAGTATCACGGAAGGGATCGGAGAACCATCCATCTGAAGCTGTGTGACAGCGCCGGAGAGATCGTTGCCCAGGGCCGTCTGGCGCAGGAGGACTTTGGAAAGACCCTGGTCAAGGGACTCACAGGGGAGGAACTGGAGCAGATGTGCCGTTTCTTCCAATTGGTGGAAAAAAACGTAAAGGAGAACCTGTAAATGATAAAACTGCTGAAAAGAATGCAGCGCCGGGAAGTGATCATGGCGCTGCTCTGTACGGTTTTCGTGCTGGGGCAGATCTACTTTGACCTGGCTCTGCCGGACTATATGAAGGAGCTGACCTCCCTGATCCAGCAGGGCGCCATCCCCGGTGCGCCTCCCGTGCAGATGGGAGACATCTGGCTCACCGGTCTGAAAATGCTGGGCTGCGTGCTGGCTTCCGCCGCTTTGAGTCTGGCCTGCGGCTATCTGGCCGCCCGCTGCGCCTCCGGCTTTACCTACTCCATTCGCCGGACGCTCTTCCATCATGTCATGGATCTGGGACAGGAGGAGATGCAGTCCCTCTCCGTTCCCAGCCTGATCACCAGAACCACCAACGATATCACCCAGATTCAGATGGTCATCGCCATGGGCTTACAGATGATTGTAAAGGCCCCCATTATGGCGGTCTGGGCGGTGATGAAGATTTTGAATAAGAGCTGGGAGCTGTCTGTCGTAACCGCAGGCTTTGTGGTGGCCCTGTGCCTCGTCGTATTCGTGATCGTATCCAACGTGCTGCCCCGGTTCCGCATTGTCCAGAAGCTGACGGACAAAATCAACCGGGTGGCAAGAGAAAATCTCACGGGAATCAACGTTGTCCACGCATTCAACGCGGAGGACTACCAGAACCGGAAATTTGACGAGACCAACACCCGGATGATGAAGACCCAGCTCTTCAACCAGCGGATGTTTGCCGCCATGCAGCCCATTATGGGTCTGGGCATGAACGGTCTGGCGCTGACCATTTACTGGGTGGGCGCCGCTTTGCTGGCAGGCGCGCCGGTGATGGATCGGCTGACCATGTTCAGCGACATTGTGGTGTTCAGCACCTATGCCACCTATGTGGTCATGTCCTTTATGATGCTGGTGATGATTTTCATGATGGCTCCCGCGGCGCAGGTATCCGCGGAGCGAATCAATCAGGTGCTGGAGACCGAGGCCAACATTACCCAGGGCGAGGTAACGGAGGCGCCGGAGCAGGGAACCGTTGAATTCAAAAATGTCAGCTTCCGCTATCCCGGTGCGGCGCAGGAGGAACTGACGGATATCAGCTTCCGGGTGGAGCAGGGGAAGACACTTGCCATTATCGGCGCTACCGGCAGCGGAAAAACCACCCTGGTCAGCCTGATCGCAAGGTTTTACGACGCCACCGGAGGTCAGGTTCTGGTGGATGGGGTAGACGTGAAGGACTTTACCTTTGACGCCCTCTATAACCGCATCGGCTATGTCACCCAGAAGGCGGTGCTTTTCTCCGGCTCCGTGGAGGACAATATCACCTTTGGCGAGCAGAAGACCCCCTGTACGGAGGCCTCCGTGGATCGTGCCATCGGGCTGGCGCAGGCGTCGGACTTTGTGGAGAAGCAGGAGGAGGGCAAAAAATATCGGATCGCCCAGAGCGGCAAAAACGTTTCCGGCGGCCAGAAGCAGCGGCTGTCCATCGCCAGAGCCCTGGCAAGAGAGCCGGAAATCCTGATTTTTGACGATTCCTTCTCCGCTCTGGACTACAAGACCGATGCGGCGCTCCGCCACGGTCTGGAACGGGAGCTGGGCAAGACCACCCGTGTGATCGTCGCCCAGCGGATCAGCACCATCCGTCATGCAGACCGGATTCTGGTGCTGGAGGAAGGAAAAATTGTTGGCAGCGGCACCCACGACAGCCTGATGCAGTCCTGCGAGGCATATCGTGAGATCGCCATGTCCCAGCTCTCGGAAGAGGAACTGAAGCGAGGAGGGAATGTATGAAACACAGGGAAAAAGTGGATGTGTTTGACGCATTGGGAAAGGTTTTCCAGTATATGCGGCAGTATAAGGTCATTGTAGTTTTTGCCCTGATCATGGCGGCGCTGGGTGCGGTGCTGACCATTGTGGGGCCGAATAAGATCGGAGAAATGACCGACCTGATGCGGGACGGTCTCTTCGGGGAGATCGACATGGCTGCCGTCGGGAGAATCGGGATCACCATGCTTGCCATTTATCTGTGCAGCGCTCTTTTCACCTTTCTGCAACACTATATCATGGCCACAGTGACCTTGAAGACCTCCAAGCGGATGCGGGGGGATCTGTCGGAAAAGATCAATCGTGTACCTCAAAGCTATTTCAACACCACCACCCAGGGCGACATCCTCTCCCGCATTACCAACGACGTCCAGACCCTGCAGCAGGGACTTTCCAACAGCCTGCCCAATATGATCAGCGCCATTGCCCAGTTTTTTGGCGCTCTGATCATGATGTTCTATACCGAATGGCGGCTGGCGCTCTGCGTCATCGGCGTGACCGTTTTGGGTCTGGGGCTTTTGATGGGGATCATGAGAAATTCCCAGAAATATTTTGTCGCCCGGCAAAAGAGTCTGGGGGAGCTGAACGGATTCATTGAAGAAATGTATACCGGCCATGGTGTGGTGCGGATTTCCCGGGCGGGGAATCAGATTAAGGAACGGTTTGCCAAGATGAATCAGGCGGTCTATGACGCCAACTGGCGGTCTCAGTTCCTCTCCGGCATGATGAATCCTCTGATGAACGTCATCGGCAATCTGGGCTATGTGGTGATTTGCGTGGCAGGCGCCGCCCTTGCCATCCACGGGTCCATCTCCTTCGGCGTGATCATCTCCTTTATCCTCTATATCCGCCTGTTCACCTCGCCCCTGACCCAGATTGCTCAGGGCATGACCAATCTGCAGACCGCTTCTGCCTCCGCCAACCGGATTTTTGACTTTCTGGATGCGGAGGAGATGGAGGATGAGAGGGACAAAACCGCGGTTTTGGACGCTCCCAAGGGCGCTGTGACCTTCGATCATGTTCGGTTCAGCTATCCCGATACCCCGGACAAGATCATTATTAAGGACTTTTCCGCACAGGTGAAGCCCGGCCAGAAGGTAGCCATTGTGGGCCCCACCGGTGCGGGCAAGACCACCATGGTCAACCTGCTCATGCGGTTCTTTGAAACCAACGGCGGACAGATCACCATTGATGGCGTGCCCATTACGGAGCTGAAACGGGAACGGCTCCACAACCTGTTCAGCATGGTTCTCCAGGACACCTGGCTGTTTCAGGGGACGGTTCGGGAAAATCTGGTCTACAATCTGGAGGGCATTACCGATGAGGATTTGGAACGGGTGTGCAGAGCCTGCGGGATCTCCCATTTTGTTCACAGCCTGCCTCAGGGCTTTGATTCCGTGCTTTCTGAGAATACCTCCATTTCTGCCGGTCAGAAACAGCTCTTTACCATTGCCAGAGCCATGCTTCAGAACAGCCCCATGCTGATTCTGGATGAAGCAACCTCCTCCGTGGATACCAGAACGGAGGTGATCATCCAGCGGGCCATGGACCGGCTGACCAAGGGCAGAACCTCCTTTATCATTGCCCACCGCCTGTCCACCATCCGCAATGCCGACCTGATTCTGGTCATGAAGGACGGGGATGTCATCGAGTCCGGCACGCATGAGGAGCTGCTTGGAAAACAGGGCTTCTACGCCGAGCTGTATTACAGCCAGTTTGAGCAAACCGCATAAGCGTGCCTTATGCCATGGCTCCCTCTGAGGCGGGGGGACGATAGATTTGAACCAGCCCATGGCTCCCTCTGATGAGGGAGCTGGCGGCGAAGCCGTCTGAGGGAGAGAAAAGCTGCCGATTATTAGAGTTTTCTGTTCTTTTATAGCGTTTTCAGGTCTCTCCCTCCGTCAAAACCTTCGGTTTTGCCACCTCCCTCGTCAGAG
>JAEDOJ010000001.1 GCA_016302015.1 Oscillospiraceae bacterium
TGACCAGCTCGAAGCCGGTGCCGTAGAAGCTGAACTCCAGGGAGGGATAGGGCTGCGGGAGCGTGTTGTCCTTGACGTCGGTGCCTACGTTGACCATCCGTGCCGTACCGGCAGAGAAATAGAGATTGTCCTCGTTTGCAAGGTACTGACTATCATAGTCGTCGGTGTGGGTGTCCGCGTCCTGATACTGACCGTCGGCTTTTGAGGTATAGTCCGTTGCGTCGGCTTTGATTCCGTTTTGATACGGACATGTAACCTTGAACCATTCGCCCCGCTGGCCATCGGTGAAGGTGATGAGAGATTCGTTGGATTCCTCGTAGTAGATCACATCCGCAGGCTTGAGCTTGATTTCCCGGATAATGCTGGTGCCGTCCGGGTAGGAAAGCTTGCAGAAGAGGGAGGCATCAGGATTCTCCGTGGAATAGATCAGGTTGTAGGGGGTGATGTGAATCTGCCCATCCTTGACCTGGGCAAAGGTAAAATCGCCGTTGACCAGCGTGTCGCTCCAAACGGTGGAGTCCACATGGTCTGCAAGGGTGATGACGGGGGCTTCGCCGCGGAAGACGGTGGGCGTCACGGCGACCTTGCGGTCATAGTTCAGCACCACGACGGTCTTGCCGCAGAAGCCCACGTCGTTGCCGGTGGAGGCGTAGTCCGCCACCGTGGTGGGAAGCTGGATGTCCCGCAGCTCCGCACCGGTCAGCTTTCCGGCCTCATCGTAGAGGGAAATGGCGTTGGTGGCCTTGTCAAAGCCGCTCAGGTCGGTGCTGCCGCTCTCAAAGCGAACCATGTAAGTGCCGCCGGGGAGGTCACGGAATTCGTAGCTGCCGGAAAGGTGGTCTCGGACAGCGGTTTTATTTTTGGAACTGACGCTCTGCCCCAGACAGGCGGTCACGGGGGTGTGATCCGGATAGGTAACCACACCGTAGGGGTCGTTGGGATCAACCCCGGGATAGGAAACCTCGCTTACCAAATTACTCGGGGAAACCAGAGCTTTGTAAGCGTCCGGCTCGGTGAAGTCGAAGTACCGCATACCTCCGTTGGTCAGTTCGATGGCAATGCTGCGAATGGTAAAGCTGGAATTGACGTTCTGCAGGGGATCCAGGCGGAAGCCCTTGATTTCAAGATCGCTTGTCCAACCGACAGCCCCGGTCAGATCGAAGACATATTCCTTCATCTCGCCGGTCAGGCGCTGACCGACCAGAGAGACTTTTCTGTTGCCGTCAAAACCATTCAGGTCAGAGATGTAGAACAGCTCCGGGGGATTTTGACTGTTGGAGTCGCCGGACATCACCACACGGACGCTTTTCACGTCGTTTGTTTTCAGGTCCTGATACGTGACCGGGTTGAAATTCAGGATCGCATCGTAGTGATCTGAATCGGTGCGGAAGGTGGTGCCGCCGGTGGTGTTATACTTGTACAGAGAAACCTTCACGCTGTCCCGGACAACTTCCTCCGTGCCGGGGTCTCCCGCGGTGACAGGGCTGCCCTGCATATTGGTAACATACAGGTACTTCTCCCAAGCACCCTCCACGGTAAAGTCGAAGGTTCTGGTGGTGCCGTCCGTCAGGTCAAGCATGATGGACTTCAGGGTCGTGGTCAGATTTGCGCCCTCAAGAGGGTCAAACCGCAGACCGTTGATCGGGCCTGTCCAGCCCGCCAGATCTGTGAAGGTATAGGTGGTTTCCTCCCATGTGATATTCTCCAGCTCGCATTTTTGATCCGCATCCTCGGAGAAGGAGGTTCGGTTCCCTGTGGCATAGTAGAGCTTCATTCGTCTGACGGTTGCGGGATCACCGCTGACCGTGATCCGGATCGCCTTCACATCCGCCGTGGACAGACCTTTGTACATCTCCTCACGGAAGGTGAAGAAAAGGTCACCGTGGCCGTCGTCCGCTGACGTAAAGGTGGTGCCCAGACGCTTGGAGGAGAAAACCTTCTCCTCCGGCAGGGAGATATCCTCCACAGAGGGATAGACGGGTGTGGGACACACGGCCGGGTTCAGGCTCACGCAGGTCTGATAGCCGCCCTTTGTGCAGAAATCATAAACGTGTTCTGCGCCGTTTGTTTCCACAAAGGTGATGGACTTGATGTTGAAGGACAGACCGGCGCCCTGTAACGGGTCCAGACGCATGTTGGTCACCGTGCCGGTCCAGTAGGGGGAGGAGGTCATGTCGAAGACAAATTCCTTCTCCTCCTCGGTGAGACTTCCATTGCTGGAGATCACGTTATTCTGCTCGACCCAGCCGCTGTCGTTGGCAGCAAAATAGATTTTTGCGGATTGAGAAGAGCCGGAGGTGCCGCTCATGACCACCTTGATCTGCTTCAGATTTTGGGTGCCCAGATCTTTAAAGGTGCTTTCATGGAACGTGAGTATGACGTCGTCGTCGGTGGCGTAGAAGGTGGTGCCATCGCAGCGGGTGTCGGCGGCGTCCGGGACGTAGGACTTGACTCCGTCGCCGTCGTCATCCGACCAGGCCAGACCGGAGATGGTGCGCTGAACAACCCTTGCGGCGGCGGTGGACACCAGCTCGCCCTGAGAAATGGTATTGATATAGACGGTGTTGCCGCCCTTGAAGCTGCTGAACTCCGGTTCCAACTGAATTTGCAGCTCCACGTTGATGGCCTTGTTGGAACCCAACGTGCCGATGATCGCCCACGCCACCGGACGCTTGCCGTTCATGTCCGTAATGGTGCCGTCGGCGTTCAGAGTCGCCTGTGTCCACGTCTGGACGACCTCCATGGCAACCGTTGACGCCGTGGCGTTGGCGTAGCTTGCGTCCTCCGTGTAGTAGACGGAGAGACCGGATGCATTGCACAGCGTTGTGTTCAGCTTCCAGCCGGTCACATGGTAGGTTCCGGAGAAGCTGCTGCCGTTGTTCCCGTCGCTGGGCATGGTGTCCAGCAGATAGACGGAGGCATCGGAGGAGGAGTTGTTGGCGCTGTAGATCACATAGTCCACAACGCCGTCTGCCTCAACCTTGTCCGCCTTGACAGACTTGGTGAAGGCGTCGGCGGAGCTTTTCACCACAGTGATGCCCTGCACTGCGGCGTTTCCGTTGTCCGCAGTGAAGGCACGGTGATCCTCATCGCCGGAGATGGTGACCTTGGCAGACAGGGAAGTGGTGCCCAGCGGGCAGTCGTTTTCCGGAAGCATGCTGCCAAGATAGGCCGAGAAGTAGATCGGCTCCACCGCCTGACCCACCGTAACATTCTCCAGAGTCCATGATCTGCTTACCTCGCCTGTGGGGTTTCCCTCCTTGTCATAGACAGGCACCGGCTCCGAGGGCGTGATCAGTATGCCGTCTGTGACGGTGCCGCGAACGCCGCCGCTGCCGTTGGTCTGGGTGTAGGTGCCGCCCCAGAAGGCAGAGCCGTCCACATAGGTCATGTATTTGGGCAGAATCAGGGTGACGGTCAGGTTGGTTTTCTTCTCCATTGTGCCGTCTGCGCTGTTATTGTCAAAATATACGCTGGGCTGGATGACGAAGTCCGCTTCACGCTGGGTCTTGTCCAGGGCATAGGTCTCCTTCTCCTGACCGCCGACCTTTTGCAGCTCGCTGATGGTAACGCCGGTCTTGTAGCCGATAAAGAGCATGGTGTCGCCCCAGTGACCCCAGTCGGAATTGTGGGGCGTCAGATTGTTTGCGGCATCATAGGCAGCGGGTTCGTAGTAGGTGGAGCCTGTCACATTGCCGCTGTTGAGCTGGCGGGTATTACCGCTGTTATCCACATAAGTATTGATGGCCAGAAGCTCGGTCGGATAAGTTCCACCTTCGCTTGTCCACTGGGGAATCTTGGGGAAATCGGGATTCTCGGTAGATTTGGCGGCCTCCCACATATTTTTTGTCCAAACACGGGAGGTGGAGATGATAACGGCGGTGGTGTTGGGGGCAACATCGTCCCGTACCTTTGCGCCCACCAGCGCAAGATAGTAGGGCGTCGCTCCCATAAGCGGCGCTTCCCCTGTGAAGCAGTGGAGAATCGCGACGCATTTCTTCCCGCTGGCCTCCAGAGCCGCCAATGTGGGATAGAACACAAGCTTTTCCTCGGTGGTTGCCTTCATCTCCTCGTAGTCTGTCCAGCCTGTGCCGTCCGACTTGGCGGCATAGTAGGTGGTCAGCGTAATGTTGCCGCTTTCAGAGCCTCCATAAAGGTTTTTCTTAACATCGTTTTCATCCAGAGTGAACACATCGGAGGTGAAGCGCACCAGATTGGTGCCCAGGTACAGACGGTTGCCCTCCTCGTTGTTGGCATTGTAGGAAAAGCCGGAACGGATATAGAACTTCGTGCCGGGGGTGGCAACGTCGGCACCGTCACGCTGGTTTTTGACATTGACGCCATAATCATAGAAGAACTCTGTGTCAGCGTAGTACACCCGGTTAATCATGCTGCCGGGGAGTTTCAGCTCCAGACCGTATTGCTGGCTGTCGTCCGAGGTGACCTGCTGGTGGTCGCTTGTGTTCGGGGAATCCTGAAATACCGTACCGCCCACGGTGTTGATCGTCAAATCCGTGGCCTGGACGGCGGTGGCGAAGGCGCCTTCGCCGTAGGCGGCAACGATGTCATAGTCGCCGTCTTCACCGGTATTTGCGCTGCCCAGCGTGTTGAAGGGCTGGACGATCCAGAATTCACCGGCGGAAAATACGCCGATGCCCTTGTCCTTGCCGTATGCATTGGCATGGGAACCGTTATCGCCGTCAATGATGGGCATCCGATCCACGTCGATCTGATAGTTGGATACCGTCACCAGAATCTGATTGGTGGGCGTCCCATCCTCAGCCTTAACCTGATCGGCAGACCATGTGCCGCCGTTGAAGCAGCTCCGCTGGTTGTCGCCGGTGTTAAAAGGAGCATGGTCGACAACGGCGCCGTGGGTGCTGTGGAGAACACGTCCGTCGCCATTTGTTTTGCCGTAGTCCTGCATCATGTTGCCGTCCACGCTGTAAAGCAGGGGCATATAGCCGCTGCCTGCCGCATTTACGGAGTCCCCTGGGTTATAACCGGAGCTTTCTTTTGGCTTGTTGATCTTGTAGCTGCTGCTCAATTGCAGCTGAAAGGTGATGGGGGAACCGTCGGGCAGCTCCACGCCCTTAAAGCCCTTGTCGGCCTGGTTGTTGTACAGCTCCAGACAGACCGCAAGATCCATCGCTCTGCCGGTAACGGGGATCGTGGTGAGATCAAGGTTCGGAGCGATCTGATTGCCCTCCCGATTGCCGGAGGTGAAATCGAAATCGTCCTTATAGGCGGATTTGCCGCCGATTTTGATGTTGAATCTGGGGGCGGCGCTGACTGTTACTTCAGGCAGCGTGGTCGTTACCTTTTCCGCTTCCTGATTGCCCTCCACGGAGGCGGTTATGGTGGGAATGATCCCGGCGCCGTTTGCCATGCCCTTGACCTTGATGGTCAGGTTCTCGTTAAAGGTGCCCGGAACGACGACCTTTCCGTCATCCTCCCGGTGCTTGTAGCAGACCAGCGTCTGGGAAGCGCCGTTGTCCGTGAGCTGGTAGGCGTAGGCGCCGGTGCTTTCCATCCAGCCCATGGCGTTGATGTCGAACTCCGCCTGCGCCTTGGACAGGGGCAGATGGAACTCGATGCGGATATACGCCTCGGTGTAAGAGGCGCTGGTATTGGCCGGCTCGATGGCAATGTGGAACCGATAGGTCAGCGAGTCGAAGCTGCGGACAATTTTGTTGTTTTCGTCATGGTCGTTTCCCGGCTCGCTGTCGTCGTCAAACGGAGCGGAACCGTCGGTGATGTCGCTGTCATTGACTGTGATGCTTTTCACCGTGGCTTCGCTGCCGGAGGGCATGGCCGCAGCCGCCTCCGGCACAGTGCCGGGGAAGATGCCCAACAGCAAAAGCACTGCCAATACCAGTGAGCAGATCCGTTTTCCAGCCTGTTTCATGTTGTTTCCTCCCTTGGTTTTTTGGCCGGCAAGGTACACTTTAATGTCTGCCGGAATATTGAAAAAAACGGGAGCTTGTGTTATAATTTATGGTTGAAAATGGATCTCTGTATCTAAAAATCGGTTGGCAATTAAAGTGTACTTTTTTGGCTGCTTTGCCGTTCCGCAACCCATTTGGCAAAGGTCGTGTGGCTGATGTTCAGCTTCCGTGCCGCCGCTCTGGCGGAAATCCCGTGGTTTTTCCATTGCTGATACAGCGCTTCAAACTCCGGCGGCTGCTCCTTTGGCTGCCGTCCAAAGCGAACCCCTCTGGCTTTGGCTGTAGCAATCCCCTCCTTCTGCCGCTGGCGGATCAGTTCCCGCTCTGTCTGCGCAACATAAGACAGCAACTGCAGAACAATATCCGCAATCAGCGTCCCTGTTAAGTCACGGTTCTGCATGGTATCCAGAAGCGGCATATCCAGAACCACAACAGCCGCCTGCTTTTCCCTGGTAATCAGCCGCCATTGCTCTAAAATTTCTTCGTAATTCCTGCCCAACCGGTCGATGCTCTTGATGACAAGCGTATCGTCCTTTTTCATTTTCTGCAGCATTTTTCGGTATTGCGGCCGCTGAAAATCTTTGCCGGACTGCTTGTCCAGATAGACTTTTTCCACGCCGAACTTCTCCAACGCAAGCATCTGCCGATCCTCGTGCTGTTCCTTTGTGGACACACGGGCATAGCCGTAAATCATTGTGAACACCCCCATAGTATCATTGAGCACAAAAACGCACCCTTTTCCCTTGAGAAAAGAGTGCGTCTGTTTCAGTTTTACAGAATATCAAGGGCTTTCAGCTTTCCTGTGAATTCGGCAATATCTGCCCGAATGACCTCCAGAGGAGCGTCATATTCGGCAAACAGCTTCTGCACAAGGCTTTCCTCGTCCTCCACCTCAGGCAGGAGCTTCCAGACCTCCGCGCCCATTTCGTCCAGCATCAGCATTCCGTTCAAATCCAGGGTCGTGCTGCCGGTGGGAACAAGAAAGCGGTCTCCCATAATCTCCCGAAGAACAAATTCTTTTTTCAGCTTCACGGTTGGGCACCTCCATAGTGGTTCTGCCACAGTTCCAGGGTGTGCTCCAGATAGCTGCGGTTCATGCGGCAAAGATAGTCCGGTCTGCCGTCAAAGCGCCCGCTTTCCCCGTAGCACATGGCGGCACAGGCATGGCACAGAAAATTCAGGGAACAGTTGGCGCATTCCTCCGGCAGACGAATGGCGGCAGCGGCGCTGCGGGTCTTCCGCCATGCGGCGTCAAAGCCCAGCTCCCCCACATCGAAGGCAGGCTCCCGCATCTGTCCGCAGGGCAGCATCCTGCCGTCCCAGGTCAGCCAGAAGGAGCTGCTCCCCGCTCTGCAGGCCATGCCCTTGCCGGGATTCCCCTCGCAGGCATCCTCGCCGCTCTGGCGGACGCCGTTTTTCATCTGCCGCGCCAGCAGGCAGAAGCCCTCCGGCGTCATGGTCAGCAGATTGTATCTTGCCTGAAATTCTCCCGCCTGCTCCGGAGACATACGGAAGTTCGCGCCAACGCTGTTCGGATCACGACGGACGGGCGGGAACATATAAGGCGAGGCCTGCACCTGAGCGCCCATGGCTTTTGCCTGTGCCACGATGGCTTCCAGCTCGTCCATGTTATCGGGAGTGAGGGAAAGGTTCAGCTTTACGTCGATCCCGGCGCCGCGGAGCGCTTCGATGTTTTTTACAATGCGGTCATAGGCAGGGACGCCGCAAAGACGGCGATAGGTTTCGTTTCCCGTGCCGTAAAGGGAGATGTTGACGCGGGTAGGCGTCTCCTCCAGAAACAGGTCAACTATCCGTTCGCCCAGCAGATAGCCGTTGGAATTGACGGAGATCATGAGTCCCATCCTGTGCAGGGCACGGTAGATCTCAGCGAAGTCCTGGCGAAGGGTCGGTTCGCCGCCGGTGAGAAGCAGGAAGGTCATCCCGGCGTCTCTGGCCTGCTGGCCGATGGCGATCCACTCCGCGGCGGTCAGCTCCCGTCCCCGGCTGCGCTGCTCCTCCTCCGTCAGATGGACATAGCACATTTTGCAGTTAAAATTGCACCGTGCGGTCAGCTCAAAGGTGCCCGCCACAGGCAGGCCAAGGCGTTGCCCCCGCGCGTGCAGATAGTTCAGTATTTGGGGAATTGCGGCTTGCTCCATTGCAGACTCCTTTCCAAACAGTCTACCGCGCTCTCCTCCGGTAGGCAGGCCAGGTGATAAATCGGAACACGCTCCACCAGCCGGAGGGCAAGCTTCATTGCCGATTCCACGTCCTCCCGCCGCCACGGCTGCAGGACGATCTGGCTCATCAGCGTCTTCACTGCCCCGGAGGGACGGAGGACTTCCACACGGTTTTCCGTCCCCTGGCTCAGCCCAACGATGGCACGGACAGGGAGATCAAACTCCCTGCAGATGCCGGAGGTGCCGGCGTAGGGAAGACCGCTGACCAGCGCTCTTCCGTTTTCAAAATGAAGCAGCGCCTTGTCACCGTTGAGGATCTCCGCCCTGCGGCTTCTGCGCCAAAGCTCTGCCTGTGTGGATTTTCCCGTGCCGGAGGGTGCGGTAAACAGAATCGCACCGCCCTCGGTGGCAATCACCGAGGCGTGGAGAATGGCATGCTCCCGTGCCAGCAAAAGGCTCTCCATCATCATGCCGGAGATGATCTGATCCAGCGTGCAGGTGTTGGTGGGGGAGAGAAGCTGGAGGCGTGGCTTCGTTTCGTCGAAGTGAAGAATCGAATAGGCCCAGGTTTTCAGCGTTCCGTGGGCGCTGTTCTCCGCCCAAATGCGTCCCTCCGAAGCATGGATGCGGTAAAATTCATCCTCATAGACCACCGGCCCGGAAATGGCGATGTTCCCATCCTGATAGATGTGTAATTCTACGTCTGTTTCTCCGCCGCAGAGGAACCGGGGCAGGAAGGAATCCGCCTGCGGGGGCGGCACCTGACCTGTAAAGCCCACCCGCACGCCACCCAGACGCAGTGCAGTCTTAGTTGTCATATGACATATAGAGAACCACGGTATTTTCCGCCGTAGCGTGGCTCTGAATGCTCTGGGCAATGGCTCCGCCGGCAACACCGCTGAATCTGGCTCGGTAGGTGATGCCTCCCAGAAGCACGCCGTCCTGATAATTCTTGTAGTAAACAAACACGTCTCCGGGGAAATCTCTGCCGGAGATGTTGCGAATGTTGATCACACCGTCTCCCAGATAAACCTCAAAGTCGTTTTGATATGCCTCCACAATTTGCGCCGCAGAGGTACAGACATCCACGTGCGCCCCGGTGATTGTCTCGTAGGCCCCACGATTGCTTTCCAGCACCAGCACATAGGCGTTGACAGGCAGACCGGTGAGAACAAAGCAGTCCTTTCCTGCGGAAATCTCCCCATACTCCACCGTTTCCGTCCCGGTGTTCTTCACGATGACAGCGGAAACGCCGTCCACCGCATCGTTGGAGCCGTCCTCAAAAAAACGGCCCGTGTAGCTGCCTACAGCCAGTATGTCCAGTCCGCTTTGGGAAACGGTCTGCCAATCCTCCTGCGCCGTAAAGCCGGGAATTTCAAAGAGAAGCGATTCCGTTGGCGCAAGGCTGTCCACAGGGAGGACTGTACTTGTGTTTTCCTCCCCAATGGAGGGGGCTGTGTTTTCGACTTCGTTTTCCGTGCAGGCGCAAAGGCAAACCGCCAAAAGCAGGAACAAAACGGCAAGATATTTTTTCATAATACACCTCAAAAGCAGGGTTGAATTACCCTGATTATAAATCAACAGCTTAGAAAATGCAACAATTTTTCCGCCGCCCCGCCTACCCCTTTCGTTGCGATGTTTTACATCTGACGAACTTGACAGACCGCCGCAAATAGAGTATATTGAAATTGCAAAATCCTCCGTTAAAGCCGAGGATCAGAAAAAACAGCGGGTGTTGATTTGAAATATGGGGGTGCGATCATGTTTCGGCATCAGGTTTCAAAGACCTATCACATGACTGAAGAAGAAATCGTTGATAAGCTATGTCATAAGCCATTTGAGGTTGGTCAGGCTGTATATCATTGCATACGGACGGCAACGGACGTGTGTTTTATCCCAATGAGAAGTCGGATCATGAGGAATTCATTTGTGCCCGTTGTCACCTGCAGCCTTTCTTCATCGTCGGGAGGAACAGACGTAACGATGAGCTTCAGCCTACGGCGGCTTGATACAATCGTTCATTTCTTCGTTTTAGGTGTATTTTCTGCATTTGAACTACTTCTACTTTACTTTGCTTTTTTCTGCCAACCAGATGCAATATTACTTGCTGTTCTTCTGCCCTTACTCCTTGGGCTGTACGAAGCATTCTTCTATTTCATTTTCCGCAGGTCCTGTCGGAATGCAATCCGTGTGATGGAAGACTTGCTGCTCCGTTAGAACGCCGGGAACTTTTGGAGGTAAAAATGAAATTCAAAAAACAGGTCGTGTAATTCTCATTGTTTTTGTCACAGTACTTGTGTTGCTGCTTGCTTTCTTCATCGGACGGGCGGTTCTGAAGCAGGATGATATTCCGTTCATGTCAGACTACGGTCTGGATTTTGCTGCCAACTCCGGCTTTCAGGCGTGTGAGAAGATGGGAACCCCTGATTCCATACTTGAGTACCCGGAGGAGGAACACATCTGCTATACATATTTCAGGCCGGTTCTTGGAAGAGAAGCAGAAGTAGAATTCGTCACAAATATGAATACCGATTATTTCTCTCAAGTGAATGTTACTTGGCAATTTGACTCGGAACAGGATGTAGCCGTGTGGTATAAGGATGTAAAACACCGGATATGGAAGGCGTATTACGTTCCCCTGGTCTTCCGGGAGGAAGGGGAGAGCCAAATGTGGGACGGATCCACAAACTGGGCGTGTTCGTTTGGTGCGCTTTACTACTGGGTGGGGCTTCCTGGAACAAAAGTGATCTATTCAGCAATTGATTTCTGATAAAATCTTCAGACCGGTGTTGCAGGAAACGGCGAAAAATTTGGGCGAAGTGCAAGAGATACTTCTGCCCCGGAGAACAGCAGTCCCTTGCGTTACAACGCTAAGGTGAGCCAAGGGGAAATTTATTAGGAGTGACAGCTTATGTTATCTGAGAATGGGTTATTTCGATTGTTGATGTCTCTGAAAAGTCATCCGGAGCTTCGGCTGGGAAAAAAGTCTCTGCTTGCGTTGGAGTCTCTCGTAAATGGATATTTGGATGCGTGTCTTGACCTGAACCAGGGGGACGATACGCTTGCATGGTTTCAAAAGTTTGATTCGTATGTTGTGCGTCAATGTGGCCAGGAGAAGACCACCTGCAATGCGTACAGCGCAATCCTGTCCAGCGGGTATCATGATGAAACCGGCTTGGATCGATTTTTAGAGCTTTTAGAACGCTTTGCAACGGAATGTAATGAGCCACCCCTGCCGAGAGAACCCTCCTCCGCCCTTCAGACCGGTGAATACCGTGCGATGCGCCTTGACATTCAAGAGGCAACACATTTTGTTGGCAGGTATCTGACGGAGCATTGCGGAGAATTTTTTGGCATTCGGCAGGTCGGCTGCTCGGATACGCTGGTAATGTTTTGGGATGAGGAGAAAAACTTGTCCTGCGTTTTGGCGAATGACGCTGTCAACGTGGGAGATTCAGCGGAAGCCGACAAAATCCGCTGTCTACCCATTTTTTCAAATGGTGATCGTGTGTACTATACCTCGTTATCCAGCAAAACAGGGGAATAGCTACCGTCCCGGAGCGTATGGGTACGGTGCCCGGAACAATAGGAAACCCGCCCCGGATATTTCCGGGGCGGGACATTTATTCGTTTGTGTGAATCAGAACGATGAATTAGTCCTCGAACTGGTCAACGTTGTCCTTAACAACGACGGAAACGCCGGTGTCAACGACTTCGCCGTTCAGCTTGGTGCCTTCCAGCAGCTGGACAGCAGCCTCAACAGCCTTGGAGCCCATAACGCCGGGGTTCTGAGCCATGAAGGCCAGCAGCTCGCCGTCACGGACGTGAGCGCGGTTGGAGGAGCTGTTGTCGAAGCCAACACAGAAGATGTTAGCGCCGGAAGCATTTGCTTCCTTAACAGCGTTGGCAGCGCCGTTGGTAGCGCCGTCGTTTGCGCCGTAAACAGCGATAACGCCGTCATTGATCAGAGCAGCAGTCAGGTCCTGAGCCTTAACTGCGTCGCCGTCGGAGTACTGAACCTCGGAGAAGGTGTAAGCAGTGCCTTCGAAAGCGGAAACGAAGCCGTCAACACGGTCGATGCAGGACTGAACGCCAGCCTGTGCGGAAACCAGACCGATCTGGCCTTCGGTAACGCCGGCATCGGTGAGGATCTTCAGCATCTCAGCGCCAGCCTGTGCGCCGGCAGCGTAGTTATCGGTTGCGAAGGTAGCAGCGGCCTCAACGGTAGCGGTGGCGTCAACATAGATGATTTCTACGCCATTTGCCTTTGCGTTGTTCAGAGCGTCGTTGCAAGCGGTGGAGTCGTTAACGGAGATGATGATGACGTCAGCGCCGTCGTTGACAGCGGTCTCGATCATCTGGATCTGCTGTGCGTTGTCCTTCTTTTCGGGAGCCAGCCACTTGAAGTTGATGTCCTTGCCGGCAGCCTTCAGCTCGTTGGCCTTGTCTTCAGCAGCCTTGTGCAGCTTTACCCAGTGTACGTCCATCTGATCCATGGTGATCAGGGTGATGTTCATGGTGTCGCCCTTGCTGTCAGAGCAGCCGACAAACAGGGAAGCAACCATGAGCATTGCGAGAAGCAGAGCAATCAGTTTTTTCATTTTCGTTTTCTCCTTTAAATTTAATTATGTACAGGGGCGGGGCTCCGCCCCCGAACAACAAGATGATTATTTTGCAGCGGGAGCTGCGGCTTTCTTTTCGGTCTTGACCTTGTGGTTGCCGTTGCGACGGAGGACGTCGAACAGAACGCAGGCCACAACGATAAGGCCGATGATGATGTTACGAAGAGCAACAGGAACATTCGCGAAGGTCAGGCCGGTCTGGAGGATTGCCCAGACGGCGGCACCGGCGATGACGCCGGGGAGCAGGCCGCTGCCGCCCAGAGTGGACACGCCGCCGATAACGGCTGCGGCAACCGCGTACATTTCGTAGCTCATACCTGCGCTCATGTCGCCCATGCCGGACTGTGCCATGGTGATCAGGCCGGTGACGCCGGCGCAGAAGGCGGAAACCAGATATGCCTTGGTGGTAGTGGTGAATACGTTGACGCCGGACAGACGGGCGGCATCCACGTTGGAGCCGATGGCATAGATGTGACGGCCGGAGCGGGTGAAGGAAAGAATGAAGTAGAAGACGACCCAGATGGCCAGAGCGATCCAAACGCCGTTGTAGATGCCCAGGGTCTTGCCGTAGTAGAGAACGTCCTTAAAGACCTGAACCGCGCCTTCGGAACCGATGTTATCGGTGTTGTAGTTGCCGTTGACCAGCTGAGCAACACCGCGGGCAATGGTCATGGTGCCCAGAGTGCCGATGAAGGGAGGCAGCTTTGCCTTGCCCACCAGCAGGCCGTTGACCAGGCCGACCATCATGCTTGCAGCCATGGTGATGAGAACAGCCAGAATGGGGTTCATGCCGTTGCACATCAGCGTTGCGGACATCATGGCGGACATACCTACCACGGAGCCGATGGAGAGGTCGATGTTGCCGGTGATACAGACATAAGCCTGGCCGATGCCGACCAGCAGGAAGGGAACGATGGTACGCAGCAGAGTGACAATACTGTTCCACTTAATAAAGTTGGGATTCAAAAAGGTAAAGACGATCATCAGGACGATGACGCCAACGTAGGCGGTCAGAACGGAAGCAACGCCGTTCTTTGCCAAAAACCGCTTCAACGGACTTTTTTGCATAGTTTTTACACTCCTTTTCGTTTAACCTTCGTTGTCACCGAACTGGGTGGCATAGGTCATAATCTCTTCTTCGCTTGTGTTTCTGGGGTCGACTTCGCCGGTAATTCTGCCGTTGCACATAACGAGAATGCGGTCGGAAATGCCCATGACCTCGGGAAGCTCACTGGAGACGATAATCACCACGACACCGGCTTTCTTCAACTGGTTGATGATCTGATAGATCTCAACCTTAGCCGCCACGTCGATGCCACGGGTAGGCTCATCGAAGATGATGACCCGGGAGTTTCTGGCAAGCCACTTGGCCACAACGACCTTCTGCTGGTTACCGCCGGACAGGCTGGCTGCGGCGATGTCGGCGCTGGCCATTTTGATGGTCAGGGAGGACTTGCCCTTTTCAATCATTTCATTTTCTTTTTTCTTGCGAACCGCGCTGATGGTGTTGCAGATCAGATCCAGATTGGGGAGAGCGATGTTGTCCCGGATGGTCAGCTTGGTGCAAAGACCGTCCTTTTTCCGATCCTCCGGAGCCAGCACGATGCCCTGACGAATTGCGTCGGCGGGGCTCTTGATCTTCAGCTCCTTGCCGTCCAGAATGATCTGGCCGCTGTCCTTGACGTCGGCGCCGAAGATGGCACGCATTGCTTCGGTACGACCAGCACCTACCAGACCGGAGAAGCCCAGAACCTCGCCCTCGTAGGCATCGAAGCTGATGCCCTTGACCATGCGGCCCGCGCGGAGATTCTTGACCTCCAGAACCTTCTTGCCCCGCTGGACGTCGTCCCGGGGGAACTGGTTGGTGATTTCCCGGCCAACCATATTGGCAATGATCTGCTCCATGGTAAAGTCGGTAAACTTACCTTCGGTGATGTAATGGCCGTCACGCATGATGGTGACACGATCCACGATGTGATGCAGCTCCTGCAGACGGTGGCTGATGTAGACGATGGCGCAGCCCTGACTGCGAAGCTCCCGGACAATGCGGAACATTTCCTCGATTTCCGCATTGGACAGAGCGGAGGAGGGCTCGTCCATGACCAGAACCTTGGCATTGATCAGCAGAGCCTTTGCGATTTCCACCATCTGCTGACGTCCCACGGTCAGGTTGCCCACCACGGTGTCCGGGTCCAGATCGGTGATACCCAGCTTTGCCAGCTGCTCCTTTGCCTGACGGTTCATCTCCGCACGGTCAAGACGACCGCCCTTGATGATCTCACGGCCAAGGAACATATTGTTGGCAACGGTCAGATGCTGACACATATTCAGCTCCTGGTGGATGATGGCAACGCCAAGCTCCTGAGCCTTCTTTGTGTTCAGATCTCCCTCAACTTTTTTGCCGAAAATTTCAATTTCGCCGGAATCTCTGGTGTAAACGCCGGACAGGATCTTCATCAGTGTAGATTTGCCGGCGCCGTTTTCACCAAGTAGCGCCATTACCTCGCCTGTTCTCAAATGGAGCTGAACATCGTCCAGCGCTTTTACGCCGGGGAATGTCTTGGTAATGTGCTCCATAGAAACAGCATATTGACTCATTGCTCGACTCCTTTCATAAATTTTTGGACAGGGATCGCAGGAAAGCCGGTTGCGATGGCTGTCTATCACTGGCTTGCGCCAAATGGGTACGGATTAATCCTTTGCGGGGGGATATTCGTTGCACAGCAGACGATAGGGAGGCTCATCCTCTTCGATGGTGGGGAAGCGGCCCAGAGGCTCGTAGAAGCGGTTGTCGGTGTTGTCGTCGTTGCACATGGAGACCTCGCCCACCAGCGCAGTGCCGGAACCGGGACGAACGGTGAATTCATGATAGTAGTAGGGGTAGAGGGAGAGGCTTTCGCCGGGCTTCAGGACGATCTCCGACCCAGCGGGAACCATGTAACGGCGGCCGTCACGGCAGATCTCCACATCGGTATCCGCCAGACCCTCGTCGGGAGTTGCGTTCCACAGACGGAATACCAAATCGCCGCCGCCACGGTTGATGATGTCCTCCATCTTGTTCCAGTGGAAGTGGTTGGGGGAAATCTGACCTTCCCGAACCATCATGATCTTCTCGGCATAGGTCTTGGTGTACTTGGGGTTGTGGGTGTTGCCGTTGCGGATGGTGATCAGGGCAAGACCAAGCGTGTCATATCTGCCCTCGCCGTAGTCGGTCACGTCCCAGCCCAGAGCGTTGTCACGGATTTCATCGTATTCGTGACCCTTTTCCGCCCACTCTTCCGGGGTGAAGCTCAGATAGGGAGGAAGCTCGAATTTGTGCTCGGCCAGCAGTGCCTCGAACTCTTTGATGATTGCATTGATTTCAGAACGTTTCATGGTAGTTTCTCCTTTCAAACTTTTGTTTCGGTGGTCATTGCGCCATAATGGCGGCGATTTCATCCCGAACGGCCTGCAGCTCCGCAGCACCTTCGAGAACGGTAAAGGTCAGAATATTGGTTTCGCTGGCGAAGGGCGCCAGATGATGGAGGCTTCCCTGCGCTTCGTGATAGGGTCTGCCGTAAACGCTGGAATTGGAAGGCTCCAGACCCAGAACGTAATCTCCGGCGGCGGTGGACTTCCATTCCATGAATCTGGGGAGATTCCCGGCGGTGTAGGTCAGCCGCAGTCCCAGCCCCAGCTTCTCATTGATCACCGCGACGATCACGTTGCCCTTTGCGTCCGCCACAGGCTCGTGGATGAATACATATTCCGGTTCATTCTCCTTCGGAGCGTCCATCACGTTCCATTCCCCTTCGTGGCCTGTGGAGGCCTCGTCCCGGGGAGTGACGCCGCGGGTGGGAACCAACAGCTCCGCACCCTCTTCCAGCAGGGGATAGCCGATGTTGATATGATACAGGAGCATCAGAGGCTCCGGGCGATAGGCTTCGTTTTCAATCACGTCCGTCAGGGTGACGGTTTTGGAGCCGTAGACGGTTTCAATGGTGCGGCGAAGCACCAGATTCTCTCCGAACAGCTCCCCTTCCCGCATTTCTCCGGAAGCACGGAGGACATAGGCTCCGTCTTCCCACCGGGCATCGGCGGAAAGATGCTCCGCCGGGGTGGTGCGGATGCGGCCGTGCATGGGATAGTCCTTGCCGCCGCAGGTACAGGGAGCGCAGATATTTTCCAGACCGGCGGTGAAGAAGAGACCGCCCATAATGCTGCGCAGGGCTTCGTCACCGTGGGTGTCGTAGTGGTTGCGACCCTGAAGACCGGGCTTGGACAGGAAATTCAGGTTGACGCCGGCGTAGGAGAACTCTCCCACGTCCATGCATTTGTCCGCCAGAATCTTGAACTGCAGCTTGCCGTTTTTCACCTCCAGAGCCTTCAGCCCTTCGGTGCGGCCCTCGTGATAGGTCAGGCTGCGGATGTACGCCAGCTGCTGCATACTGCCCACATGCCGGTATAATTCTTTTTTCTCCATGACTTTTACTCCAGATTGGCGTGATACTGCCACAGACCCTTCATATCCAGTTGCTGCTTTTCAATGATCATCTTTGCCAGAATGTCGCCCACCAGCAGGAGGGTCTGCTCAAACAAAGAGGTCATGGGCTGGCAGGAGTCGATTTCATCCTCCAGATAGAATTTGGTGCGGACAGGAATACGAACCATGAAGTCACAGATGTCCTTCATTTCGCTGTTGGGATTGGAGCCGATGTGGACAATTTTGCAATCCACGGTTTTCCGGGCTTTTTTTGCAATATTCAGAGGGAAAAGGGAGGCGCCGGAGCCGGAACCCACGATTAAAAGATCGTTTTTGGTAATGGCAGGCTCGGTAATTTCCCCAACATAATGGGCTTTGATGCCCAGATGGGCCAGCCGCTTGCATACGGACTGAAGAGACAGGAGAACACGACCCACGCCGATGAAGAAGACCTGCTCCGCAGCCAGAATGGCCTCCGTCAGCTTCTCCAGAGAAGCGGGATCAATGCTGTCCAGGGTTTTCTTTAACTCGTCGATGACGGCGTCACAGGTGTTTTTGTAATCGGTTGCAAAATCGCTCATGTTAAACCCCCAGAATTTCTTTTCTCAGATCGTTCAGGCTGCGGAAGCTGCCCGGCAGATCATCCCGCTTGATGCAGGTGCTGCCCACCACAAACTCTTCCACAACGTCCTTGCCGTAGGTGCGGATATTCTCAGGAGAGATTCTGCCGTCCAGCTCGATCTTGGTGTTCAGACCTCTGCGGTCAATCATCTCCCGCAGCTCCCGAATCTTCCGGTCTGCGTAGGCGACCTGTTTTTCTCCCTTGACGAAGGCGTAGCCCGGATTGATCAGCATCAGAAGCACAGTGTCGCACTTGTCCAGCACATAGTCCAGGGTGGACAGGGGCGTGGCGGGCTTCAGCGCCACGCCGGCACGAACGCCCTTTGCGTGGATGCGGTTCAGCATCCCGTCAATATGGGGTTCGCTTTCCGCATGGAAGACAATCTGCTGTACGCCAATGTCCAAAAGCTCGTCAATGAAGTAATCCTGCTGCGTAACCATCACATGGCAGTCAAAGGCAAGATCGGTTTTCGCTCTGAGCTGGCGAACGGTGTCCAGACCCAATGGCATGCTGGGACTGAAGTGACCGTCCAGAATGTCCACATGGAGCATTTCAATGCCCGACTGCTCCACCTGACGGATCTGGCTTTCCAGATTGCACAGGTCGAGACAGATCAAAGAGGGAGAAAACATACAGGGCTTGTTCCAAAGATCCACGGTTGTCGGCCTCCTTTATGATAACTGTGCTTCGATTTCCTGACGGGTGGGGAGGGAAGGAATGGCGCCCTTGCTCTGCACACAGATGGAGCCGGAAACATTGCCGTAGGCCATGGCCTTGCGGAGGATTTCCTCGGTCAACTGATCCACGGCGGTCACGCCCTGCAGGCGCAGACTGGACAGGAAGCCGCCCCAGAAGGCGTCTCCGGCACCGGTGGCGTCCACACAGGGAACCTTTCTTCCGGGAACCGTGATCACGTCCCCGTGGAAGAAGCATCTTGCGCCCTGAGAACCCAGGGTTTCCACAATCAGGGTCAGACCGTAGGTATCCATCAGGTCAAAGAGGCGATCCACACCGCCGACCATTTCCACTTCTTCCTCGGAAATCTTTAAAATATCCACATAGGGGAGAATTTCATAAACCTTCTTCATGCAGGCGTCCTGATCTCCCGCCCACATGACATCACGGTAGTTCACATCAAAGCTGACCAGCTTGTGCATTTCATGCCCAAGACGGAGGGCACGAACCGTCGCCTCCGCTTCGGGAGAGGCGGACAGGGAGCAGGACCCTGCGTGGACAATGACGCTGCCTTGAATGTCGGCCTCGGTGACGGCTTCTTCCTTCAACGCCATATCGGCGCCGGGCTTCCGGGCGAAGGTGAAGCTCCGGTCTCCGTCGGGAGCGAGGGTGACAAAGGCCATGGTGGTAATGGCGTCGTCGCAGTAATGGGGATTCAGGCAGCGAACTTGATGTTCTTTCAATGTATCCATCAGAAAATGTCCAAAGTCATCGTTGCCCACGGAGCAGCACATCCCGGCATCCAGTCCGTTTTTGGCAACGGCAATGGCAACGTTTGCGGGAGCGCCGCCTGCGTTGCGGATATAGCTGGCAGGCTCGGTTCCGGGGATAAAATCGATGACCATCTCGCCAATGCTGTATAGATCCATAACGAATTCTCCTTTAGAACATTGAGTTTACTAATTATTACATCTGAATATTAGCACACCTGAAAACCCCTGTCAACAGGGAATTTCGTATAAAAACAAAAAGAATAACGGATTTTGGGGACAACTTTCCTCTGCGAAATTAAAATTCAAAAACATTTTGGAAACCAAAAATCATGAAATTTATGAGAAAATGAAAAGTTATAATAGATTTTCTATTTAAAAAATTCAATATTTCACTTTTTTGTTTTGCGATTGTGCAATAAGTAGAATCTCTTTTCAGCGGGGAGGAAAGGAAAATGAGACGGAATCATACCGAAGCTGACATGGTTCCGTCTCATATGTTACAATGCTTATAGGTCTTCAAAAATCAATTCGCCCTGGAAAATATGACTGATGGCGTTGCAGGCGGCGCCCATGAGCGCGGCGTCCTGCATGAAGTAGGAACGTCTGACCTGAATCGGCTGGCTCCATTCCACAAACCGCCGCTCATTGATCAGGGCTTCCAGCTCCGCAATATGGCGGTCGGGCCAGTAAATCGCGTCGTTGCCAAGGAGAATCAACTCGCTGTTGAGCATATTGACAATACTGACGATGGCGGTGGCCAGACGGTTCACCGCGTCGTTAAAGATGCTGTTGACCATCTCGTCGTCCTCCATCTGGCCGAACTCCACCAGAGAAAGGGAACGGCGGGTGTGGTACTGCATCCGTCTGACCAGCTCGGGAGAGCGGATGTAGGCTTCCACGCAGCCCCGGTTGCCGCAGGCGCAGACCCGGCCATTCACATCGATACTCACATGACCAAGCTCCGGCGGCAGACCTCTGCTGTTGCAGTAGAGCTTGTTGTCCGCCAGAATCCCGCAGCCAACGCCCTGGCCGATGCCGATGAACAGCACATCGGAGTGGTTTCTTGCGTTGCCGTAGAGACTTTCCGCCAAAACCGCGCTCTGGTTGTCGTGGTCGAAGAAGACTGGCAGGCCGTAGTGCTCTTTCACCTGAGCCACGATGTTCACATTTTCGATGCCGTAGAAATAATAGGGCTTCAATATTTTGCCCTCGGCAATGCTGATGGGGCCGATGGAGGACAGGCCGATGGCAACGATGTTATCCGTCCCCTCCATGACCGTATCCAGAGCCTGGAAGACCAGAGCCATCAGCTTTTCCTTATCCACATCCTCCGAAATGGGGAGGGATTCCCGCTTGAGAGCGGTCAGGTTCAGGTCGCAGAGTACCGCATCCACCCGGTTTCTGTGGACGACCAGCCCCACGGTCTTGGGAGCCTTGGGGGAGATGGCAAGACCCGTAGGTCTGCGGCCAAGCTCTTCGCTGGGGGAGACGCCTGTTTCGATCAGGTAGTCCTGGGCCAGCATGGCGCTGACAATATTGGAAATCGCCATCTTGCTCAGACCGGTGTAACGCACCAGATCGGAGCGGGTGGTACACTGACCGATGGCAACCATCTTCAATGCGAGACCACGGTTGACTTTTTTGTAGTCACTTCTGTTTTTTCCGGCCTTTTCCATGATTGACTCACCTCAGCTTTCTCTCACTACTATTTTAAAAATAAATCACCAAAATGTCAAGCCCTTAGCGTCGCACTTTAAAGGATGAATCAACAGGGCTCCGTGTGAATCATGATGTGCTTGACGGTGGGGAAAGCCTCTTCGATGGCGTGGTGAACCTGCTCCGCAATGGCGTGCGCCTCGTTCAGCGTCCGGTCCCCGGGAATGTTGATCTCCAGATCCACATAGACCCGGTTGCCGAACAGGCGGGTATGAAGAAGGCCGATTCCCTCAACGCCGTCCTGCTTTACAATGAATTCCCGCAGCTCCGTCTCAAAGGCTTCGTCACAGGATTTGTCTACCATTTTGTCGATGGCGTCCTTAAAAATGTCGTAGGCGGCCTTGAGAATCATGACGCAGATCACAAGGCTGGCAATGGCGTCGCCCTGCAGGAAGCCCAGCCGTGCGGTGAGGATGCCGATGAGGGCGCCAATGGAGGACAGGGCATCGGAGCGATGGTGCCAGGCGTCCGCCATCAGTGCGGCGGAATTCAGGGCTTTTGCATACTTTTTTGTATACTGATAAAGCCCTTCCTTTACAACAATGGACACCACCGCCGCCACCAGCGCCAAAACTCCGGGAACGGGGATGGCCGCCGCAACGCCGGACAGCAGTTCCACGGCGGCGTTGTAGCCCAGCAGCAGGCCGGTCATAGCAAGGACGGCAGCCAGAACGATGGCGGCGGTGCATTCCATTCGTTCATGACCGTAGGGGTGATCCCGATCGGATTTTTTCCCGGCAAATTTCAGACCGATCATGACGATGATGGTGCTGAACACATCGGACGCCGAGTGAATGGCATCGGAAATCATTGCGCCGGAGGCTGCGATAATGCCCGCAAACAGCTTAAACACTGCCAGCAGAACGTTCACCACAATGCTCACGGCGGAAACCTGCATCCCTTTCCGGGAAACTGAATCTTCCATAACAGACCTCCTGAGAAATAATATGATTACTCTATGAAGCAGGAAGGAACGGCGTGAGGGCAGAAAAAAACACCTACCGTCCAGCAAAACACTGTCCCGTAGATGTTGCATCCACTGTCGCAGGGCGACCCGGCTCCCGAAAAAAGGCCTGTTCAGTTTGTCCTGTAGCTTTCATGCAGTCCAAAGAGTGAGTTTATTATAGGCTGGCCGGGGAAAAATGTCAAGGGGAAAAGCCGATATTTATGCAAAAAATTGTTGACTTCGCCTATTTAAAGTGATATACTAATCACCATAATTCAGAAAAGGAGATAAAACATATGAAAAAACTGATTGCCCTTGTCATCGTTGCAGTCCTGCTGGTAGCTATGGTCGGCTGCGGCGGCGGTAAGGATACTTACACCGTGGGTATCTGCCAGCTTGTGCAGCACCCCGCTCTGGACGAAGCTACCCGTGGCTTCAAGGAAGCTCTGGTTGCGAAGCTGGGCGACAAGGTTACCTTCGACGAGCAGAATGCCTCCAACGACATTCCTGCCTGCGCCACCATTGCCAACAGCTTTGTTTCCAAGAATGTTGACCTGATCATGGCCAACGCCACTCCCGCACTGCAGGCTGCCGCTGCGGCAACTACCACTATTCCCATTCTGGGCACCTCCGTCACCGAGTACGGCGTGGCGCTGAGCATTGAGAACTTCAACGGCACCGTAGGCGGCAACGTCTCCGGCACCTCCGATCTGGCTCCTCTGGCGGATCAGGCTGCCATGATCGTGGAGCTGTTCCCCGAGGCAAAGAACGTTGCCCTGATCTACTGCTCCGCCGAGGCCAACTCCCAGTATCAGGTCAACGTGGTCAAGGCAGAGCTGGAGGCCAAGGGACTGACCGCTGAGCTGTTCGCCTTCTCCGACTCCAACGACATGGCCGCGGTTGCTACCGCTGCCTGCGAAATGGCTGACGTCATCTATGTTCCCACGGACAACACCGTGGCCTCCTCCGCCGGCATTCTGGACGGCGTGTGCAGAGAGAAGAAGATCCCCGTGATCGCCGGCGAAGAGGGCATCTGCAAGGGCTGCGGCGTGGCAACCCTGTCCATCAGCTACTACGATCTCGGCTACAAGACCGGCGAAATGGCCGCTGAAATCCTCACCGGCAGCGCAAAGATCGCCGAAATGCCCATCGCTTACGCTCCCAACTTCACGAAGAAGTACAATGCGGAGATCTGCGCCGATCTGGGCATTGAGGTTCCCTCCGACTACGTTGCCATCGAGTAATACATGAAATAAAAAACAGCCGGGCAGAATACATCTGCCCGGTTATTGATGTTTGAGGTAAGATATGACTTTTACAGCCTTTTTGAATGCCATGCCCGGTGCCGTTGCCCAGGGTCTGATCTGGGGCATCATGGCCATCGGTGTTTATATCACCTATAAGGTTCTGGATATCGCCGACCTTTCCGTGGACGGCTCCATCTGCACCGGCGGTGCGGTTTGCGTCATGATGATGCTCGCCGGCTACAGCGCACCCGTTGCCATGGTGGCGGCGGTGGCCGCCGGTATGGCCGCCGGCTTTGTTACCGGCATTTTCCATGTGTTCATGGGAATTCCCGCCATCCTCGCCGGTATCCTGACCCAGCTTTCCCTCTATTCCATCAACCTGAAAATCATGGGGCAGGCCAATCAGGCCCTGTCCGTGCGGAATTATGACGTGCTGGTTTCCATGCAGTACCTGAGAGGTACCAACGTTTTCGGCAATACCCTCTTTGTCATCGGCATCTTTGTGCTGGTGCTGATCGCCGTGCTGTACTGGTTCTTCGGCACCGAGATCGGCTGCGGCATCCGTGCCACCGGCAGCAACCAGAATATGTCCCGGGCGCAGGGCATCAACACCAACCTGAATAAGGTCATCGGTCTGGTGCTTTCCAACGGTATCGTCGCTCTGGCAGGCGCGTTGCTCACCCAGTATCAGGGCTTTGCGGACGTGAGCATGGGCCGGGGCGCTATCGTGGTGGGCCTGGCAGCGGTGATCATCGGCGAGGCGCTGTTCGGCAGACTGCTGAAGAACAATTTTGCCCTGAAGCTCCTGCAGGTGGCCCTGGGCGGCGTTGTATATTATATTGTATACCAGACCGTCATTCTCACCGGACTGGACCCCGACCTGCTGAAGATGCTGTCTGCGGTGGTCGTGGCAATTTTCCTTGCGGTTCCTTACTGGAAGAAGACCTATTTCTCCAAGCCCATTGCCGCAAAAAGGAGGAATACCGATGCTTGAACTGAAGAATATTACCAAAACCTTTAATGCCGGAACGGTCAACGAAAAGGTAGCCCTCCGGAATTTGTCCCTGCGTCTGGCGGACGGGGATTTTGTCACCGTGATTGGCGGCAACGGCGCGGGCAAGAGTACCCTGCTCAACGCCATCTGCGGCGTGTGGAAGCCGGACTGCGGCCAGGTTCTCATCGACGGCGAGGACGTGACCGGCCAGCCGGAGTATAAACGGGCAAAATATCTGGGCAGAGTGTTCCAGGACCCCATGATGGGCACCGCCGCTGATATGGAAATTGTGGAAAATCTGGCTCTGGCGGCTCGCAGAGGCAAGCACCGGGGTCTGGGCTGGGGCATCACCAAGAAGGAGCGGGAAAAATACCGTGACCTGCTGGCGACCTTTGGCCTGGGGCTGGAGGATCGGATGACCACCAAGGTGGGTCTGCTCTCCGGCGGTCAGCGTCAGGCGCTGACCCTGCTCATGGCCTCCATGCAGAAGCCCAAGCTCTTGATGCTGGACGAGCATACCGCGGCGCTGGACCCCCAGACTGCCGCCAAGGTGCTGGCTCTCACGGACGAGATTGTGAACCGGGACAAAATCAACACCCTGATGATCACCCACAATATGCGTGACGCCATCCATCACGGCAACCGCCTGATTATGATGGACAACGGTCGGGTTATCTTCGATGTCAGCGGAGAGGAAAAGAAAAAGCTGACCATTGACGAGCTGATCCGGAAATTTGCGGAGGCCGGCGGGGATATGCCCAGCGACCGTGCCCTGCTCCAGAAATAACGTATGCATGAAAAGCGATTTCCCGGCATAGAATCCCTTAAGGAATGGAGGGAGACTATGGGAAATCGCTTTTCCAATCTGAAATGCAAGGAGGTTGTCAGCGTCTGCACCGGCTGCCGCCTTGGCTTTGTCTGTGACGTTGAGGTCGATCTCAAAACCGGAAGGATTGTGGCGCTGATCGTGCCCGCACCCTGTAAGGGGCTGGGACTCATCGGCCACCGGGAGGAATTTGTCATTCCCTGGCACCATGTGCAGCAAATCGGGGATGACATCATTCTCGTTGACTGCGATCTGGATAAGTGCCGTCTGCCCAGACCGAAAAAGGAATTTTTTTTATAAAAAACATGAGAAAATTGTAAAAAAGTTCTTGCAAATGGGGAATAACTACGCTATAATATTCTGGCGTGCGAAGGCACGACAATCATAAACCACACACTTCCGGATTTTCCGTCCCAGTGCCGCTTGCGGTGGACGGGGGAGATGAGGGAGGTGGCGGTAAAAACAAAAGGAGAAAAAACAAAATGGCAGTCGTATCCATGAAGTCCCTGCTGGAAGCAGGCGTCCATTTCGGTCACCAGACCAGAAGATGGAACCCCAAAATGGCTCCCTACATCTACACCGAGCGTAACGGTATCTACATCATTGACCTGCAGAAGACCGTGAAGAAGATTGAGGAAGCTTACAACTTTATCCGTGAGCTGGCGGCAAACGGCGAGAACGTTCTCTTCGTCGGCACCAAGAAGCAGGCTCAGGACGCAATCAAGGAAGAGTCTCAGCGCGTGGATCAGTATTTCGTCAATGCCCGTTGGCTGGGCGGCATGCTGACCAACTTCAAGACCATGCGTACCCGTATCGACCGTCTGGCACAGCTGCGTAAGATGCAGGAGGACGGCACCTTCGCAATGCTTCCCAAGAAGGAAGTCATCAAGCTGGAAGGCGAGATCTCCAAGCTGGAGAAGTACCTGGGCGGCGTGAAGACCATGAAGAAGCTCCCCGGCGCACTGTTCATCGTTGACCCCCGCAAGGAGCGCAACGCTATTGCTGAGGCCCGGAAGCTGCACATCCCCGTTGTCGCTATTGTTGATACCAACTGCGATCCCGACGAGGTCGACTATGTCATCCCCGGCAACGACGACGCCATCCGCGCCATCCGCCTGATCGTAGCCACCATGGCAAACGCTGTGCAGGAAGGCCGTCAGGGCGAAGCTACCACCGAGGCTGTGGAAGAAGCAGCTCCCGTGGAAGAGTAATTCGATTGACTTATAAAATGCCCGTTCCGACGGGCATTTTTCAAAGATAATACTTTAGGAGGAAATAATTATGGCATTTACTGCTGCTGATGTTAAGGCTCTGCGTGAAATGACCAATGTTGGCATGATGGACTGCAAGAAGGCTCTTGTTGAGACCGACGGCGATATGGATAAGGCTGTGGAATGGCTCCGTGAAAAGGGTCTGGCCAAGGCTGCCAAGAAGTCCGGCCGCATTGCCGCGGAAGGCATGGCCTATGCAACCGTTGAGAACGGTGTTGGTGTGGTTGTGGAAGTCAACTGCGAAACCGACTTCTGTGCAAAGAGCGAGCTCTTTGTTCCCTTTGTTAAGGATATCGCTACCTGTGTTGCCCAGAACGATCCCGCTGATGTGGACGCTCTGATGAACTGCAAGTACCCCGGCAAGGATCTGACCGTGGCTGAGACTCTGCCTGAGAAGGTCATGTCCATCGGCGAAAACCTGCAGATCCGCCGCTTTGTCCGCTATAACGACAATACCAGCGTTTCCTACGTTCATGCCGGCGGCAAGATCGGCGTTCTGGTAAACCTGGAGGTGGAAGGCGGCATTGACGCTACCGTGATCGGTAAGGACGTTGCCATGCAGATTGCGGCTCTGAATCCCCGTTTCTGGGACAAGAGCGACGTGAGCCAGGAGGTTCTGGACGAAGAGAAGAAGATTCTGGTTGCTCAGATGGATAACGATCCCAAGATGGCTTCCAAGCCCCAGCAGGTGAAGGAAAAGATCGCAGCCGGCAAGCTGAACAAGTTCTTTGAAGAGAACTGCTTGCTCCAGCAGGCCTTCGTAAAGGACGGCTCCGTCTCTGTGGAACAGTATATCAACGCTTCCGCAAAGGCGCTGGGCGGCTCCGTGAAGTTCGTCAAGGCTGTTCGCTACGAAAAGGGCGAGGGCATTGAGAAGAAGGAAGAGGACTTTGCGGCAGAGGTTGCAGCTCAGATGAACATGGGCAAATAAGTCCCCCAAATATCATAAATCATGCCGCCGGGATGCACATCCCGGCGGCATTTCAGCAAAATAGGGGTTGCCGTCTCAAAATGCCCAAGCCAAGGCTCCCTCTGACGAGCAATGTCATTAACTTAAGAGATTAACTAAATAGGCTTACTA
>JAEDOJ010000075.1 GCA_016302015.1 Oscillospiraceae bacterium
CGATCTGGTGTCCACCCTGCAAAAACTGATGAAATAGGAGGTATGGTATGGAACTGTTTCAGGTTACGGGGATGACCTGCGCCGCCTGCAGCGCCAGAGTGGAAAAAGCGGTTTCCAAAGTTCCGGGGGTATCGTCCTGCTCCGTGAGTCTGCTGACCAATTCCATGAGCGTGGAGGGCAGCGCAGCCACGGAGGAGATTATCGCTGCGGTGGAAAAGGCCGGTTACGGCGCTTCTCCCAAGGGAACAAAGCAGTTGCCCTCCCCGGAAGCGGCTCTGGAGGACAAGCAGACGCCGGCACTGAAGGGCCGCCTGGGGGCGTCCCTTGGGTTTTTGGCGGTTCTAATGTATGTGTCTATGGGGCATACCATGTGGGGCTGGCCGCTTCCCTCATGGTTTGAAGGGAATCACATTGCGGTTGGATTAATGCAGCTGCTTCTGGCGGCCATTATCATGGTAATCAATCAGCAATTCTTCATCAGCGGCTTTAAGAGTCTGTGGAATCGGTCTCCCAATATGGACACGCTGGTGGCAATGGGCTCCATGGCATCCTTTGTGTGGAGCGTCTATGTTCTTTTCGCCATGACTCATGCACAGCTTGCGGGTGATGGAGAAGCAGTCATGGAATACAGGATGGACTTCTATTTTGAATCCGCAGCCATGATTCTGACCCTGATTACCGTGGGTAAAATGCTGGAGGCTCGAAGCAAGGGGAAGACCACCGACGCCCTGAAGGGACTGATGAGGCTGGCTCCCAAGACGGCGGTTCTGGTGAAAAATGGTTCGGAGGTTGTTGTACCCATTGAACAGGTTCAAAAGGGTGACGTTTTTGTCGTCCGTCCCGGAGAGAGTATTCCCGTGGATGGCAGAATCCTCAGCGGGCATACTGCGGTGAACGAGTCCGCCCTGACAGGAGAGAGCATTCCCGTAGATAAGACAGAAGGTGATTTGGTTTCCGCCGCCACCATCAATCAATCCGGCTTTCTGCGCTGTGAGGCCACCAGAGTAGGGGAGGACACCACCCTTTCTCAGATCATTAAAATGGTCAGCGATGCGGCGGCGACCAAGGCGCCCATTGCAAAAATTGCGGATAAGGTTTCCGGCGTCTTTGTACCCGTGGTGATTGCCATTGCGGTTGTGACGATGGGAATCTGGCTGCTTGCGGGTCAGACCTTTGGATATGCGCTGGCAAGAGGGATTTCCGTGCTGGTCATCAGTTGCCCCTGTGCCCTGGGGCTGGCGACCCCGGTGGCTGTGATGGTTGGCAACGGCGTAGGCGCCAGAAACGGCATTCTTTTCAAAACAGCGGTTTCACTGGAGGAAGCAGGACGGATCCGGATTGTTGCGTTGGACAAAACCGGCACCATCACCAGCGGCGAACCGAAGGTAACGGACGTGCTCCCGGCGGAGGGAGTTACCGAGGAGGAACTTTTGCGGCTGGCGGCCTCGCTGGAGCAGAAAAGCGAGCATCCTCTGGCAAAGGCCATTGTGGAGCATGGGAAGAAAACCGGCACGTCCACAGCGGAGGTTATGGAATTTCAGGCGCTGCCCGGCAATGGTCTTTCTGCCATGCTGGATGGAGAGCCGCTGGTGGGCGGCAGTCTGAACTATATGGAAAAAAGGGTTATCCTTCCCGAAAAGATCAAAACGCTGGCACAGAAGCTGGCAGATCAGGGAAAAACACCTCTGTTTTTTGCCCTGGGTGAAAAGCTGTTGGGAATGATTTCCGTGGCGGACACCATGAAGGAGGACAGCCCTGCAGCGGTGCGGGAACTGCAGCAAATGGGTCTTCGGGTGGTCATGCTGACCGGAGACAACGAAAGAACCGCCCGTGCCATTGGAGAACAGGCCGGGGTGGATGCGGTCTACGCAGGAGTCCTGCCCGACGGCAAAGCAGCGGTAATCCGACGGTTGAAGGAGCAGGGGAAGGTCGCCATGGTTGGCGACGGCATCAACGACGCACCGGCTCTGACCGGAGCGGATATTGGCATCGCCATTGGCGCCGGTACGGATGTTGCCATTGATGCGGCGGATGTGGTGCTCATGAAGAGCCGACTGTCTGATGTCCCGGCGGCGATCCGGCTCAGCCGGGCAACTGTGCGGAATATCCACGAAAATCTGTTCTGGGCGTTTTTCTATAACGTACTGTGCATCCCTCTGGCGGCGGGAATTTGGATTCCCATTTTCGGCTGGACGCTGAATCCCATGCTCGGCGCCCTAGCCATGAGTTTGTCCAGCTTCTGCGTGGTGTCCAATGCCCTGCGATTGAATCTGTTTCAACTGCACAACGCAGGGAAGGATCATAAAATCAAACAGGGAAAGCCTGTGGAAATCATCAAGGAGGAAGAACCTATGAAAACTCTGTATATTAAAGGTATGATGTGCGGGCACTGCTCCGCACGGGTCAAGAAGGCGCTGGAAGCTGTGGAAGGCGTGGAAGAAGCCGTTGTCAGCCACGAAACCGGCACGGCGGTGGTTCACCTGACTGCCGACGTTTCCGATGAAGTGCTGAAGAAGGCTGTGGAAGCGCAGGATTATCAGGTCACATCCATAGCATAAAAAGGACTGGCTCACGATTCCGAAAAGGTGTCGTGAGCCGGTCCCATTTATTGACTTTTGGGATTTACCTCTGTATAATTGAAGCAATAACTGTACGAGGAGGAAACTCCATGACACTTGCGGAAGTGATAGAAAAAATTACGCCGCCTGATGAGTTGATGCGGCGGGAATGCCTTCGCCGCTGGGATCAGGTGGCAAAACCGTTACATAGCTTGGGCCTGTTGGAAACACTCACCGCCCAAATCGCAGGAATCCAGCGTACGGATCTGCCCCATGTCAAGAAACGGCGGGTGCTGGTATTCTGCGCCGATAACGGGGTAGTGTCCGAGGGCGTGACCCAATCCGACAGCTCTGTGACTGCCGCCGTTGCGGAAAGCATCGCCGGGGGCTGCTCCAATGTAAACCTGATGGCGGCCTCTGCGGGAGCGGAGGTGGAGGCCTGGGATGTGGGGATGGACAGGGATGTAACCCATCCGTTGCTGCACCGCTGTAAGAGAGCTTACGGCACCCGGAATCTGGCGGTGGAGCCTGCCATGACCAGAGAAGAGGCGGTGTTTGCCCTGGAAGCCGGTATCCATGGGGTAGAGCAGGCAGCAAAAGACGGCTGCGACCTTCTTTTGGCGGGAGAAATGGGCATCGGGAACACCACCACAGCCGCCGCCATTATCTGCTGTCTGCTGGATCAGAAGCCGGAGGATATCGTGGGTCGAGGCTCCGGCCTGTCAAACGAAGGACTGAGACGAAAGATCAGGGCCATTGAGCGGGGACTTGCACAGAACAAGCCAAATCCGGAAGATCCTTTGGATGTGCTTTCAAAAATGGGCGGCTTTGACATTGCCGCCATGTGCGGCGCATACCTGGCCTGCGGGGCCCTGCATATCCCTGTGATTCTGGACGGCGCCATCTCCGGAGCCGCCGCACTCCTTGCTTCCCGGTTTGCCCCGGACAGCGTGGGAACCTTCCTGCCCTCCCATGTCAGCGGCGAGCCCTGCGGAAAGCTGGTGCTGGAGGCGCTGCATTTGAAAGCGCCGATCTGTGCGGGGCTTGCTCTGGGCGAGGGAACCGGTGCGGTGGCTCTGCTGCCTCTGTTGGACATGGCGCTGGCGGTTTATTATGGCGGTCACAGCTTTGATTCCATCGGTGTGGAAGCCTATGAGGAGCAGTCGGAATGATTGTATTGATCACCGGTGGAAGCGGCAGCGGAAAATCCGCTCTGGCAGAGCAGGTCGTTTCTGCCTTGGGCGGGAAGCTGATCTATCTGGCCACTATGCCCATATGGACGGAGGAAGACCGGAAAAAGGTGGAACGCCACCACAAGCTCCGTGCAGGCCGGGGCTTTGAAACCATAGAGCGGCAGAATCGACTGGAGCCTCTGCCGGAAGAAACAGACACGGTGCTTCTGGAATGCCTGTCCACCTTCACCGCAAACCGAATGTTCTCCGGGGAAGCCTGTGAGGATTGGGAAAACCGGCTCTGGACGGAACTGCAGGCGCTCCTGCACAGAAAAGGACATACTGTCATTGTTTCCGCGGAGACCGGGGGAGACGGAGCTGTTTATCCCGAAGAAACAGAACGATACCGGCAGGTGCTGGCGGGACTGAACCGCCGTCTTGCACAGACAGCGGATGCGGTGGCGGAAAGCGTCTGCGGCATTCCCGTTGTGATGAAAGGAAAACTCCCATGCTGAAGAGCTTTTGTATTGCGTTTTCCACCTATTCCCGGATTCCCATGCCGAGGGTGGAGTGGAACGAGAAAAATATGCGCTGGGCGGTCTGCTATTTCCCTCTGGTGGGCGCGGTGATCGGCGGACTGGAAATCGGGTGGTTCTATCTGGCGGGGCTGTTAAAGCTTTCCAACCTGCTGTACGGTGCGGTGGCAGCGGCGCTGCCAATTTTGATTTCCGGAGGTATCCATCTGGACGGCTTTTGTGATACGGTGGACGCTTTGTCCTCCCATCAGACCAGAGAACGAATGCTGGAAATTCTGAAAGACCCCCACACAGGGGCGTTTGCCATTATTTTCTGCGGCGTTTGGCTGATGGTCTATTTCGGCGGCTGGTGCTCGGTGGGAAAAGCGGAAGGGGTTGCGCTGGCAGGCATCGGCTTTGTCCTCTCCAGAGCCTTGAGCAGTCTGGCGCTGACCAATTGGCAGTGCGCCAGAAAAAACGGAATGCTTCGATCCTTTGCGGACACCGCCGCAAGGCGGGGCGTGACCGGGACGATGATCGTCTATCTCATTTTGTGTCTGGGCGGCCTCATTGCGGTGCAGCCCCTTCGGGGCGGCCTTGTGATCGGGGTCAATGGGCTGATTTTTCTGTATTATCGTCTGATTTCCTACAAAAAATTCGGCGGGGTGACCGGTGATCTGGCCGGTTGGTTTACCCAGCTTGCGGAATTGGGCACCATCCTGACGGTTGCGCTGACGGAGGCGGTTTTATGAAGCTGTATATTGGAGCAAAGGGAAGCGGACAGGCAGAGCTGGCCTTCAGGGAAACCGGCGTGGTGCCGGAGGTCTGCACCCCGGAGGAATGCTTCGAAAAAAAAGGAATTCAGGATTTTCACGAGGTGATTCGTCAGGTTTTAACGGCGGAGGGAGATGCCCAGAGCTTTGCAAAGGAACTGGCGAAAAAAAATCCCAAAGCTGTGATTGTCAGCGACGAGATCGGCATGGGAGTTGTGCCCATGGAACGGTTTGACCGCCGATGGAGAGAGGAAACAGGGCGGGCGTTGTGTATTTTGGCGCAGAAGGCAGACCGGGTAGTACGGGTGACCTGCGGCATCGGACAGGTGATCAAATGACGCGGGAGGTTGTTCTGATTCGCCACGGGATGACGGCGGGAAATCTGTGGAAAAGGTATATCGGAAGTACGGACGAGCCGCTCTGCCCGGAGGGGATCGCTTTTTTGCAAGGGCTATCCTACCCGGTTACAGATAGAGTGTACGTCACCCGGCGGCTTCGCACCCGGCAGACGGCGGAGCTTCTCTTTCCCGGTGCGGAACAGGTGATTGTTCCCGGTCTGGAAGAGATGAATTTTGGCATTTTTGAAGGAAAATCCTAAGAGGAGCTGAAAGAAACCCCGGAGTACCAGGTCTGGCTGAACACTAACGGGGAGGGAAGCATCCCGCAGGGAGAATGCAAAAAGGACTTTTGCAACCGCTGTGAAAATGCCTTCAAGACCCTTATGGAACAGGAAACCGCACAACGAGTGGTCTTTGTGGTTCATGGGGGAACCATCATGGCTCTGCTGTGGAGGTTGGGCCTTCCCCGGAGGGACTATTATCATTGGCAGGTCAAAAATGGTCAGGGCTTTGTCCTGGACTGGGACGGAAGCCAACTTATTTATAAAGGGAAAACCCCGTAAGAACATCTGCTCTTACGGGGTTACAATGTCTGATTATTCCTGAACCCGGAATTTTGCGGGAACCGGGTTCTTGCCGTCCCAGATGATTCTGCGGAATTCGATGGGATCGGTATTGCCCTCGGTATTGACCATGAAGACCAGAGAGTTTTCATCCAGCTTCAGTACCTTCTTCAAATCTTCGTTGACCTCTTCGGTCTGAAGAGCGAAGAGCGTGCCCAGAGGCACCGCACCGCTTTCGCCGCTGATTACCAGCGGGTCGCCGTTCAGGGGACAGCCCAGAATACGCATACCACGGGCGGCAACGTTATCGGGAACCTGAATGAAAACATCAGCATTGTTTTTCAGAATGTCGAAGGCCACAGGAGAGGGATCGCCGCAGGCCAGACCCGCCATGATGGTGTCCAGATCGCCCTTGACGCTGTGGCACTCGCCGTCGTTCGCAGCAATGGATTCATAAATACAAGCTGCCTTATCCGGCTCGACCACAATAAACAGGGGAGGATCGTTGGGGAAGAGAGCGCTGTAGAAGCCCACAACGCTGGCGGCCATGGCGCCTACACCGGCCTGCACAATGACATGGGTGGGCTTGACAATACCCATTCCGGAAAACTGCTCCTGGGCTTCCAGCATAATGGAGTTGTAGCCCTGCATGATCCAGGTGGGAATTTCTTCATAGCCGGGCCAGGAGGTGTCGGAAACCACGTACCAGCCATTATTTTTTGCGTCCTCTGCCGCCTGACGGACTGCGTCGTCGTAGTTGCCGTTGACCACGGTGACCTCCGCGCCAAACTTCTTGATGGCGTCGATACGGGGCTGGCTGGTTTCGCTGTGGACATAAATCTTGCAGGGGTGGTTCAGCTTCTGGCAGGCCCACGCCAGACCACGGCCGTGGTTGCCGTCGGTGGCGGAACAGAACACCACATTGCCCAGCTTTTCGTGGCATTCCTTGCTGGTCATGTACTCAAAGGAAACGTCTTCATTTTCCTTGCCCAGAAGCTTCTTGACCAGACGATAGATGGCGTAGGAGCCGCCCATGACCTTGAAGGAGTTCATATGCAGACGTTCTGCCTCGTTTTTGATGTAAATGCCGCCAACGCCCAGAAGCTGAGCCAGATTGGGAAGAGCGACCAGCGGGGTCATGTTGTAGCCGGGAATCTGA
>JAEDOJ010000076.1 GCA_016302015.1 Oscillospiraceae bacterium
GCATGGAACCGGCGGTACGGTTGCGGTTGTCGGTCATGGTCTCCACGATGACGGCGACGCCGCCGGGGCCGTAGCCTTCGTAGGTGATGGATTCGTAGGCGTCGCCGGTGCCGGCGGAGGCAGCCTTGTCCAGAACACGCTTGATGTTGTCGTTGGGCATATTGGCGGCCTTGGCCTTGGTGATGATGGTAGCCAGACGAGAGTTATAGTTCGGGTCGGTGGAGCCGCCGCCTTCCTTCACTGCTACGTACATTTCTTTTGCGATTTTGGTAAAGGTCGCGGCACGCTTCGCGTCCTGCGCACCCTTGGTTTTTTGAATGTTATGCCACTTGGAATGACCCGACATGGTATATCTTCCCTTCTTTAGAAAATTTTCGTCCTATATTTTAACACATGGACGGAGGAAAAACAACTGCTTCATGCGAATTTTATGCAATCGGAGTGATTTTTTGAGAGCAGAACCTGAACCTCCGGGAAGGCGGCCTGAATTTTCTCCGCCAAAAGGCTGCAGACGGGATTTTCCGTCTCAAAATGCCCGGCGTCGATGAGGGTCAGCCCCAGGGCCTTGGCAGAGGCGAAGCTGTTGTATTTGCAGTCGGCGGTGACGAAGGCGTCATAGCCCAATTCCGCCACCCGTTCCGTCTCGGAATAGCAGCTTCCGCCGCCTACAGCCACCCGGCGGATCTCTCTGCCGCCCTCCGTGTAACGAAGGCCGGGGCAGGAGAGGGTCTTCTTTACATATGCCGCAAAGTCCTCCGGGGTCTGGGCGTCAACCCTTCCGCCCCGGAGCAGGCCGTAGGGCTTTCCAAAGGGGTCTGTTCCCACGGGGTCGATGATGTGAACCTCCCTCAGACCCAGCTTTTCCGCCAAAGCGTCGTTGACGCCGCCGTTTGCCAGATCCAGATTGGTGTGAGCGTTGAGGGCGCTGATGCCGTTTTCAATCAAAAACAGCAAAATCCGACCTTCTTCACTGCTGTCGTTCACATCCCTGAGCTGGAAGATGGCGGGGTGGTGGGTGACCAGAAGCGGACAATTCCGGTCTTTCGCCTCCTGACAGGCGGCCATAAAGGGGTCTAACGCCACCAAAATCCGCTGAACAGGGCGGTCAGACCGGCCGCAGACCAGACCCACATGATCCCAGTCCTCTGCCATGGATTCCGGCGCAAGGGTCTGCAAAAATTCATGAATGTCCTTTACCGTGGGCATGAAATTCTCTCCTTCATTTCCTGAATTTCCGCCAGAGCGGTGCGGTAGTACTTCAGCTTTTCCTCCGGCACGGGGCGGGCGGCTCGGGAAAAGCTCTCCACCGTGGCCGCCAGAGAGCCTTCGATCCGCTCCAGATACCGGGGGAGCAGAGCCTCGCCGCTTTCCAGCAGCGGCGGGGGACAGTATTGCTGACCGGGGGAAAGGGGCGTGGGGGCGCCGTACCGGGCGGTGATCACGTTGTACAGAAAGCCCCCGTCCTCTACCAGAGCCTCGCCTTGGATGCCAAAGCCCTCCTGAGAAAGAAACCGCCGCAGATCCTGACCGGAGGACTGGGGCTGGAGAATCAGGCAGTATTTTTCGTTTTTCAGCCATGGGGCTTCCGACAGAATATGAGCGATCAGATCCCCGCCCATGCCGGCGCAGACCACAACGTCGATTTGTTCCGGGTCTACGGCGTGAAGGCCGTCTGCCCTGGAAAACCGCATTTTCTCCGCCACGCCGTAGCGCAGGGCGTTTTCCATGGCCTTTTTCAGAGGCTGTTCCCGCAGATCACAGGCGTGGGAGAACACTGCCCGCCCGGTCTGCAGGAGATGAATGCTGAGATAGCCGTGGTCGCAGCCGATGTCTGCCACCCGGGAGTCCGGGGGCACCTGCGCCCCGCAGCAGAGAAGTCGTTTACTGACAGATAGTTTCATAATCGTAAAAGAGGGAGGCGGAGCCTCCCTTTCCTTTTATTTGTTTGCTTCGTTGGCTTCGATGAAGCGGTTGACCTGCGCCAGGAAGGCATCGGGATCAACGCCGTGAACCATGCAGGCTTCCTCCACGGTCTCTCCCCGGGAAGAGGGACAGCCCAGGCAATGCATACCGATTGCCATGAAGAGAGGAGCGGTTTCGGGGGCGATGTCCAGAACGTCGCCAATGATGGTGGATTTTTCAATCTTTGCAGCCATGTGAATGACCTCCTGTGTATTTTATATCTGTATTATACCCGACGGTTTCCCAAAAATCAACCACATTCCATAGAAAACGCCCTTGATTTTCGGCGCAAAAGTGCTACGATAGGTTTGGGAAGTGATACAATGTTTGATATCATCATTCGACAGGGTCTGATCCTTGACGGCACCGGGAAAGGGGCATATCAGGCAGACCTTGGACTGAGTCATGGCAAAATTGCAGCCATAGGAAGAAATCTTGGAGAAGCGGGACGGGTGATCGACGCAGAGGGCTTCTGTGTGACGCCGGGCTTTCTTGACATTCACCGTCACGGAGACGCCGCGGCGTTCCGCGGGGATTACGGCAGGGCGGAGCTGCGGCAGGGACTGACAACGGTTCTCAATGGAGCCTGCGGCGTGTCGCTGGTTCCCTTTGGACGGCGTCACGGAGAAGAACTGCTCCGCTATCTCACGCCCATTACCGGCAGACCCGGAGAGGAGATTCCCACCACCTCTCTGGCCGCCTACAACGCCGCGCTCCGGCAGGTGGATTTGCCGCTGAACGTGGGCATGATGGTGGGCGGCGGCACCATCCGGGCAGACCTGTTCGGCTACGAAGAGACGCTCCCGGCGGATTTGTCGCCCCTGCACCGCAGGCTGGAACAGGCGGTGGCGGAGGGAGCCTTTGGCATCTCTCTGGGTCTGGGCTATGCGCCGGAGTGCTTCTATTCCACGGAAGAACTGATTCAGGCGTTGGCTCCCCTGAAAAACGGGAAAATCCCCATCACCGTCCATATGCGCCACGAGGGGGATCAGGTTTGCGACTCCGTCCGGGAAATGATCTATGTCGCCCGCAGGCTGAACTGCCCCATGCACATCAGTCATTTGAAGGCCATGGGCAGAAGAAACTGGCACAAGCGGATTCCGGAGGCGCTGGGGCTGATGAAAAAGGCACGGGAAGAGGGAATTGACATCTCCTGCGATTGCTACCTCTATGACGCAGGCTCCACCCAGCTTTTGCACCTGCTGCCCCCTGATTTTCTGGTGGGGGGCGTGGAGGCGATCTGTGACCGCCTGAGTCTGCCGGAGCAGCGGCAGCGGCTTCGGGAGGACATTGCCCACCGCAGAGACTTCGACAATATTGCCCAGATGGTGGGCTGGGAAAATATCATGATTTCCGGCCTGAACCTGCCGAAATATCAGCATTTGATCGGCAAAACCATGGCGGAGGCCGCTGAGCTTCTCAAGCTGGAGCCGGTGGATTGTCTGTGTCAGGTGCTGGCGGAGGAACGGTGCGCTGTGACCATGATCGACCGCATAAGCTGCGAGGAGGATATCTGCGCCATTTTGCAGGACGATTATGCCTCCGTGATCTCCGACGCCACCTATCCCACCGCCGGCCTGCCCCATCCCAGAGTCTACGGCTCCTATGTCCGGCTGTTTGAACGGTTTGTCCGGGAAAAGCAGGCGCTCTGTCTGGAAAGTGCGGTGCGGAAGGTCACCGATCTGCCTGCCCGCACCATGGGTATCGCCGGAAAGGGCAGACTGGAGGTGGGCTTTGACGCTGACATCAACATCTTCCGGCCGGAGGAGCTTCACGAAGAGGCAACCTACCTGAACCCCCGGCAGGAGAGCCGGGGGATGGATACGGTGCTGGTCAACGGCGAGCCGGCGATTTTCCATGGCCAATGGCAAAATCTCAAGGCCGGCAAGGTGCTGACCAGAGAATAGATTTGCTTCAAAGAAGATTTTTCAGGGCAGCGATGAAGTCCGGGTCTGTGCCGCAGCAGCCGCCGATGAGGTTGGCTCCCGCCTGACGCAGCACCTGCATATGGCCCGCAAACTCTGCCGGGGTCATGGGATAGACCGCCTGCCCCTCCTCGGAGATCACCGGCAGACCGGCGTTGGGCTTGACCAGCAGAGGGATTTTCGCAACCTTCTTCATATTTTTTACCAGACTGACCAGTTGTTCCGGGCCGCAGGAGCAGTTGATGCCTGCTGCGTCGGCGCCCAGCTCCTGCAGGGCCTCCACCGCCTCCACGCAGTTGCCGCCGAAGTAGGCGTTGCCGTCTGCCTGTACCGTGAGGCTGCACAGCACCGGCAGGTCGCAGAGGCTTCTGGCAGCCTCCAGCGCCACGGTGGTTTCGTCGATGCCCAGCATGGTCTCCACAACCAACAGGTCAACGCCCCCTTCCACCAGCGCGCTGACCTGCTCCTGATAGATGTCAAATAAGACGGAATATTCCATGGGGCCGTTGGGCTCCAGAGGAATCCCTGTGGTGGTCATATCACCGGCAACCAGCGCCTTGCCCCCGGCGGCTTCTCTGGAAAGACCCACCAGAGCCAGATTCAGCTCCCGCACCTGATGACCAAGGTCGTGGCGAGCCAGACTGTGGCGGTTGGCGGAGAAGGTGGGAGCGTAGATAATATCGGAACCGGCGGCCACATAGGCGCTCTGCAGCTCCAGCAGAGGCTGGGGATGGTCTGCCACCCAGCGCTCTGTACAGACCCCTCTGGGCATACCCCGCTTCATCAGATTCGAGCCGGTGGCTCCGTCCAACAGCAGGGTTCTTGTCCCGCACAGAGCCTGAAATTCTTCTCGTTTCATAGACGCCTCCTGTTTTTTTGCTTATCATACCCTTTTTTGTCCGGTTTTGCAATATTGAAATAGGGGAAAGTCTGTGCTATAATCAAACGGAAATCAATACCAAGGAGGAAACAATGAAGAAAACTGTTTTGAGAAAATATGCCAACCTGATTGCCACCGTGGGTATCAACATCCAGAAGGGGCAGGAGGTTCTTATTAACGCGGAGCTGGATCAGCCCGAATTTGTGAAGATGGTGGTGGAAGAGTGCTACCGCAACGGCGCAAAGCGGGTCATTGTGGATTGGAACTACCAGCCTCTGGATAAGGTTCACATTCGCTATCGCAGCCAGAAAAATCTGGGCACCGTGGCGGATTGGGAGGAAGCCCGGTTTAAGCACTACGTAGAGGAAAATCCCTGCCGGATTTATCTGGTTTCCGAAGACCCTGACGGTCTGAAGGGCGTCAATCAGGAAAAGATGATGAAGGCGCAGCAGTCCAGAAGCAAGGTCATCAAGCCCTACCGTGACCAGATGGAGAACAAGTATCAGTGGTGCATCGCCGCTGTGCCCGGCGCGGCGTGGGCCAAGAAGCTCTTCCCCAAGCTGAGCAAGGCGCAGGCCATTGAGAAGCTGTGGGAAGCCATTCTGGCGGCCTCCCGTGTGGATGAGGATCCCGTGGCGGCGTGGAAGGCGCATAACCAGGATCTGTACAACCGCTGCCAGTATCTGAACAGCCTGAATATTGAAACCCTGGTCTATAAGAGCAGCAACGGCACGGATTTCCGTGTGGGTATGATTCCCGAGGCCGAGTTCAAGGGCGGCGGCGACACCTCCCTGAAGGGCATCTACTTCAACCCCAACATTCCCTCTGAGGAGGTCTTTATCTCCCCCATGAAGGGCGTTGCCGAGGGCATCGTCTATTCCACCAAGCCCCTGTCCGTACAGGGTCAGTTGATCGAGAACTTCTCGATCCGCTTTGAGGGCGGCAAGGCTGTGGAGGTTCATGCGGAGAAGAACGAGGAGCTGCTGAAGAAGCTGATCTCCATCGACGAAGGCGCGGCCTATCTGGGGGAATGCGCCCTGGTGCCCTATGATTCTCCCATCCAGAATTCCGGCCTGCTGTTCTACGAAACCCTCTTTGACGAGAATGCCGCCTGCCATCTGGCGCTGGGCATGGGCTTTGCGGATACCATCAAGGACTTCCAGAACTATTCTCTGGAGGAATGCCGGAAGATGGGCATCAACGATTCCATCATTCATGAGGACTTTATGATCGGCTCTGCCGACCTGTCCATCGACGCCATCACCCGGGACGGCAAGACCGTTGCCATCTTCCGGGAGGGCAACTGGGCATTCTGAATCAACAGTCAATGCCTCACTTGTGCAAAGGGAGGCGGCACGGCGAAGCCGTGACGGAGGGATTGTCATGCAGTCGAAGCATAACAAACAGCCAAAAGAGCCTGTCATCCGGGAGGCACAGCCGGAGGATGCGGAAAAGCTGATCGCCTACCTGAATCAGATTGGCGGAGAATCGGATAATTTGTCCTTTGGGGCGGAGGGCCTGCCCATCACCGTGGAAGGGGAGCGCGCCTATCTTCAGCGGGTTCTGGAGGAGCCCCGCTCCGTGATGTACTGTGCCTGGAAAGACGGGGAGCTGGTGGGAAACGGCTGTCTCAGCGGTATGACCCGGCGCATGAGCCATCGGGCGGAGCTGAGCGTTTCCGTGGCGAAAAAAGAGTGGAACAGCGGCATCGGGAGCATGCTCATGGAGGCGCTGATCCGCTATGCCGGAAATAACGGCATTGAACTGCTCAATCTGGAGGTCAGAAGGGACAACGAAAGGGCAATCCACCTCTATGAGAAATTCGGCTTTCGGCGCATTGGAACATCCCCGGCCTATTTCAAAATCCGGGGACAGTATGTGGATTTTGATCTGATGTATCTGGACTTGAGATAGAATATTCGACACCCGGTGCTACAGCACCGGGTCAGCGTGTCGAAAAACCTGTTTTTACAGTACACAAAAGGCTCCCTTGTGTAAAGGGAGCTGTCACGGCGCAGGCCGTGACTGAGGGATTGTACTGTAAAAAGTTTCAATTTTTCCGGAAGTTAGGTGAAAACAATCACTTTTCCCCATCAACCCCTCCGGGTCACCGATCGGTGACCCACCTCCCCTTACACAGGGGAGGCTTTGGCTTGTGCGAATCTGACACTTTTTCAACAGTCTGAGGGCATCGGCGAAAGCCGATGCCCTTTTTATATTCCTTGCAGTGCCTTCAAAAGAGCGGTGCAGCCACGGAGGATGTCGTCCTCCGCGGCGTGGAAAT
>JAEDOJ010000077.1 GCA_016302015.1 Oscillospiraceae bacterium
TGTTGAGCAGCCAGGTAATCGTACCCAAAATCACGATCACAAACAAAACCCATGCCAAAACCCGTTTGGAAGTGGAGCTGGGGACAAAAATCTTTTCCTCTTCCTGCAATTCTTCTTTTCTTTCGTCCATAATATAACCTCATTCTGTTTTGATGGATTTGGCATATTCCGAAGGAGAAATGCCAAAATTGTCCTTAAACTGCCGGGAAAAATGATGAATGGTGGAGTAATGCAGGGCCGTGGCGATCTGCGTGAAGTTCATCTTCCCCTCCCGGATCAGATTCTTGCTCTCCTCCAGCTTGACCCGGCGGATAAATTCTCCGGGAGAAATGCTCATCTGGCGGTGGAACAGCGCCGTCAGGTGGGATGCGCTGACGTTCACCTCTTTCGCCACGATTTCCACCGACAGCTTATCATAAACATGATCCGCAATGTATTGCAGCGTGCGGCTGACGATCTGATTCTCATTTCGCAGCGCCTGCGGGGTCTTCAGATGCTTTTTCCGTTTGCTGGTGTTGCGGAGAATGGACAGCAGGAGCAGCTTCAGATTGCTGCGGATAAAATCCCCGCTGAAGCCGTCGTTGATGTCTACCTCCCGCAGGAGGTATCTGAGGTAAGCCGCCTCCGTCGCAGAGAGATCGAACACCCGGTTTGCGACCTGGAGGTTCATCTCGCTGTCCAGATCAAAGGAAATGGTCAGGAAGCGGGCGCTGACTTCCAAATCCGTGTACTGCATATGCCACTGATTTTTATCGAAAATCATCATCTGTCCCTGCTTTAGCAGATAGCCGTTGCCGTCCACCACGCAGTGAAGCTGTCCCCGATCCACATAGGTCAATTCGTACATGGAATGCGCCTCGCCCTTAAAGAGAAATCCGGCTTCCTCTTCCCGATAGAACAGGGTGTAAATCTCCCCCAGCCGCAGCCGATCCCCTACCTTCAGGTTTTCCAGAGCGCTGAGCTTATCCAACTGCTCCAATGTGGAGGTTACAGGCAGAGCCTCCCGGACAGAGCATTCCGTCTGGTAGGGCGCAATGGCAAATTCCACACCGGGGGTAAGGCAAATGGGCTTGTCCAGATAGAAGATGGACTCTCTTCCCCGAAAACGGACGGCTAAAACTGTCATTCCCAGCTCAAAATCCAGATAAACAGGGCCGTCACAGCGGCGGTAAATGGCATCCTTGGGGGTAAAGTAATGGGTGGTGATGTTCCAGTCATCCCCCTTGGGAAAGCCCCGGTCAGGCAGGCAGTCCCGGAGAATCCTCCCATAGGGCGCAAAGCTCTGTTTGTTCAGATTTTGTATCATCGTTTCTTCCTCAATCAAACAATACGTCCGGATATCGACCCTCTTCGTGCATTTTCGCAATAGCCTCCTGCACGGAAGGCAGATCCTCCCGGTAGGTCACGCCGTACCAGGCTTCCTGGGTGGGAATACAGTGAACCCTGGCCTTGCCGGACTGGATCAGCACGTCCGTGGCAAAGGGCAGATAAAACTCGCCCTTGACAGGATTGGTCTCCATGGTCTTTCGGAGGAAGTCCGGGAACTGGGCTTCCAGCTCCCTCAGCATGGAGGGCTGATAGCCCCAGAAATTCATGGAAACAATGGTGTCCCCGGACAGGGGTTCATAGGTCACGCCGTCCTCCGTGAAGGCGGCGTCCGCTCCCCGCTTCACAATCTGCGTCCGCTCCGTCACCTTGGACAGCAGGCCGTTTTTCAGCTCGCAGACCCCACGAGCCACGGAGCCGTTGTCCGTCAGGGCATTTTTCAGCAGATAGCCGATCATGGCGTGTTCATTTTCCTCATGCTCCTCTGTCAGGAAGCCTGCCACCGCCTGATAGGCGCCTCTTCCGTAGAAATCATCGGAATTGATCACCGTAAACGGCCCGTCGATGTAATCCCCGGCGCAGAGCACCGCATGTCCGGTGCCCCAGGGCTTGGTTCTCCCCTCCGGAACGGAAAAGCCCTCCGGCAGAAAATCCAATTCCTGATAGGCGTAGGCCACCTCAATATGCTTTTCAATCCCGGCGGTGATCTTCTTAAAGTCCTCTTCAATGGCTTTTTTGATCACAAAAACTACCTTGCCGAAGCCGGCGGCGACGGCATCATAAATCGAGTAGTGCAAAATACTGTTCCCTGCATTGTCCACAGCGGTCATCTGCTTCAGACCGCCGAATCGGCTGCCCATTCCGGCTGCAAGAACTACAAGTATGGGTTTTTTCATACGGCACTTCCTTTTTCTGTGTTATACTGTCATTATATCAGAAATCTTTCCATATAGCAAATTTTTTCTTCAAGACAATTTTTCATTGACACAAAAGGCAAAAAAGGGTAGATTATTAGTATGAAAGGAAGGGAGCGCACTATGGATACGATTTATGTTTTGGGGCACCGAAATCCCGACACCGACTCCATTGTATCAGCCATGGCCTATGCCGCGCTGCGGCAGTCTCTGGGCGACCGGGAGTATCAGGCCGGCCGTCTGGGACACATCAGCGACGAAACGCAGATGGTTCTGGATCGGTTCGGCTTCACGCCGCCTCCCTGGATCAAAACCACCCGTACCCAGGTTCGGGATCTTGCCTATGATACCCCGCCCGCTCTGTCTTCCGCCGTTACCATCAGCAGAGCCTGGGAGGCGCTGACCTCCGACAGCTCCATTTCCGCCATTCCCGTGACCAACGAGGACGGCACGCTGTTCGGTATGCTGACCCTGGGAGACATTGCCGCCTACGATATGCAGTCCATTGAACGGCCTCAGATCGAAAAAATCCCGGTGTTTAATCTGCTCAGCGTTCTGGAAGGACGCATTCTCAACGAAGCGGGCAATCTGATCGACACCCTCAGCGGTGAGGTTTCCATTGCCCTGCCCCAGAGATGTGAAAATCTCCTTTTCAACAAGAAAGACAGCATCGTGGTCTGCGGCGACCAGCCGGATATGGTAAAGCGGGCGATGGACCTGGGTGTCCGCTGCGTCATTGTCTGTCAGGCGGAGCTGGACGAGTCCCTGCGGAGCCTGCCCTCGGACACCTGCATCATCTCCACCCCCTTTGACGCCTACCGGGCAGTCCGGAAAATATATCATTCCATTCCCATCTCCCGCATCTGTCCGAAAACCGAAGTGAAGAGCTTTCATTTGGAGGATTTTGTGGACGATGTGCGGGAGGAAATGCTGAAAAGCCGCTATCGCTGCTATCCCATTCTGGACGAGAATGAGCGTGTGGTAGGCACCCTCTCCCGGTATCATTTGATCCGTCCCAAGCGGAAACGTGTGGTGCTGGTGGATCATAACGAGGCCGCTCAGTCCGTCCCCGGACTGGATCAGGCAGAAATTCTGGAGATTATCGACCACCACCGCCTTGCCGATATTCAGACTGGAAATCCCATCTATTTCCGCAACGAGCCGGTGGGCAGTACCACAACCATCGTGGCCGGGATGTATCAGGAAAAAGGGCTTATGCCCTCGGAAAAGCTGGCGGGACTTATGGCCGCCGCCATTGTCTCCGATACGGTCATGTTCAAATCCCCAACCTGTACCCAGCGAGACCGAAATATGGCAGAGCGTATGGCTCGCATCGCCAATGTCTCCCTGGAGAAATTGGGTCAGTTGATTTTCTCCGCCTCCTGGTCGGACGACAAGCCTGTTCGGGATCTGCTCATGTCTGACTTCAAGGAATTCCACATTGCGGAGCATAATCTGGGCGTGGGGCAGATCACCTGTGTGAATTCCGAACACATTCTGGAACGCAAGGAGGAATTTATTCAGGAAATGCAGGAGATCATGGAGACCAGAAACTACAGTCTGATTCTTCTGATGCTCACGGATGTCCTTCTGGAAGGCACCCAACTGATCTATCTGGGAGACGAGGAAGCCATACGTCAGGCCTTTTCTCAGGACGCAAAGCATCATGTGATCTTCCTGCCCAAGGTCATGTCCCGAAAGAAACAGATTATTCCCGCCCTCTCTGCCATGTGGGGCTGAAAAATTCCCGGCAAAGCACAGCTTTGCCGGGTTTTTATGTCTTTTTCGCCGATTGCTTTTTCACAAAATAGATTTGTTCCGCCTCGTCTATGGTGAAAAGCAGTACCTGATCCTCTCTTACCTTCCGCTTCTTCAGTTCCTTTTCCAGCCACGCATCGTCATGGGAAGTGAGACGCAGGTTGTCCCGGATGATTCTTCCGTCGGAGATCAGGGTGATGGGCAGGTAGTTCTCCTTCACCTTCAGTCCGGCGTCCCCGGCGCTGGGGGGAATATCCTTTGCATAGTGCATAATGGAAAGCTGACCGTTTGTCTCCAGAATCACATATTTTACCGTGGACAGGTCAAATACCCCCTGCTCCCGGAGATGCATTGTGATCTCGTCCAGATTGACCCGGGTGCGCCGGAGGTTTTCCTCCATAATTTTCCCGTTTTCCATGAGAATCACCGGTTTTCCGCAGAAAAGTCTCCGAATCCGGATGCTCCGGAGGGTCAAAACCGACATAATCCACTCCAACGCAAACACCAGAATCAGAGGCAGAATCCCATTAAAAACGGACTGATCCAGATTCTCAATGGGAATCGCCGCCAGATTGGAAATCAACATGGTCACCACAAATTCCGACGGCTCCATCTCCCCTAACTGCCGTTTTCCCAACAGCCGGATCAAAACCACAAGGATGGTGTAAAACACCAAGGTTCTCAAAACTGACGCGCCCATTTCCATCCCTCCGGGGCGTAGTATCCCATAAAAAACAGTAAATTATCCGGGATATCATCGAAAATGATAAATCTGTAGTGAATTTGTATAAATTTCGGTAAATCCGGTGGAATATCTTTGGTTACGCCTCTAAAAACCGGAAAACCTCTTGCAATCTTCTCTTTTTTCCTGTAAACTAATAAAATCCCATCCTGTATAATTTTGGAGTGATGAAAATGAAGATTTCCGAGTATTTCGGTGAAAATGTATTTAACCGTTCCGTGATGCAGGAGCGCCTGCCGAAAAACGCATATGAACAGGTCTGCGCGGTCATGGATCAGGGCGGACAGATCTCCATGGAAACCGCCGATGTGGTGGCAAAGGCCATGATGGAGTGGGCCATCGAAAAGGGCGCTACCCATTATACCCACTGGTTCCAGCCTCTCACCGGCATCACCGCCGAGAAGCACGACTCCTTCCTCTCCGTTCCCGATGTGCAGGGCAAGGTCATCCTGAAGCTCACCGGCAAACAGCTCATTATGGGCGAACCGGACGCATCCTCCTTCCCCTCCGGCGGTCTGCGCTCCACCCACTACGCCAGAGGCTACACCGCTTGGGATGTGACCTCTCCCGCCTTTGTCAAGGAGATGTCCTGCGGCACGATTCTCTGTATTCCCACCGTCTTTATTTCCTATAACGGCGAGGCTCTGGATAATAAAACGCCCCTTCTGCGTTCCATGGAAGCGCTTTCCCAGCAGGCCATCCGTATTGTCCGTCTCTTCGGCAATCGGGAGGCCAAAAAGGTCATTCCCTCCGTGGGCGCGGAACAGGAATACTTCATTGTGGATCGGGAAAAGTACCTAAAGCGCAGAGACCTGATTTACACCGGCAGAACCCTCTTCGGCGCTCCCGCTCCCAAGGGACAGGAGCTGGAGGATCAGTATTTCGGTGTGATTCGGGAGCGGGTGGGCGAATTTATGGCCGACCTGAACGTGGAGCTTTGGAAAATGGGCATCACCGCCACCACCCAGCACAACGAGGTTGCCCCCGCTCAGCACGAATGCGCCCCCATTTATTCCACCTGTAACGTTGCGGTTGACCAGAATCAGCTCACCATGGAAACCATGAAGCGGGTTGCAAGCCGTCACGGTCTGGTCTGCCTGCTTCATGAAAAGCCCTTTGCCGGCGTGAACGGCTCAGGCAAGCATAACAACTGGTCTATTGCCACGGACACCGGAGAAAACCTGCTCGACCCGGGCAAAACGCCCAACGACAACCTCCAGTTCCTGCTGGTGCTGTCCTGTATCATCAAGGCTGTGGATCGCCACGCCGATCTTCTGCGGATGTCCACCGCCTGCGTGGGCAACGATCTTCGTCTGGGTGCGGACGAGGCGCCTCCCGCCATTATCTCCATCTTCCTTGGCAATCAGTTGGAAGACGTGGTGGAGCAGATCGTACAGAACGGTACTGCCGCCGGCTGTCTGGAGGGAGAACAGTTGGATATGGGCGTTTCCACCCTTCCTCTGATCGACCAGGACGCCACCGACCGGAACCGTACCTCTCCCTTCGCCTTTACCGGCAACAAATTCGAGTTCCGCATGGTTGGCTCCTCCGACTGTATCGCAAACTCCAACACTGTCCTGAATACCATTGTAGCAGAGGCCTTCTGCGAAGCCGCTGATATTTTGGAAAAAAGTGAAAATCTGAAACCTGATGCAAACCGCGTCATCGCTGATAACCTCCGGGAGCACAGCCGTGTCATCTTCAACGGAAACGGCTACAGCGAGGAGTGGGTTCAGGAGGCTGCCCGCCGGGGTCTGCCCAACCTGCCCAGCATGGTATCCACGGTTCCCAGCCTGACCACCGAGAAAGCCATTCAACTCTTTGGCAGATTCGGCGTCTTCACCCAGGCGGAATTGGAATCCAGAAGCGAGATTCTCTACGAAACCTACGCCAAAATGACCTTGATTGAGGCCAAGACCATGATCCATATGGCTGCGAAGCACTACATTCCCGCGGTTGTTCGCTACTGCGCCCGTCTGGGTGACTCCATCTGCAAAGTCCGTTCCGCCTGTCCCCAGGCAACCACCGCTGTCCAGGAGCGTTTGCTGACGGAAGCCAGCGACCTGCTCAGCAAGACCAGCGACGCTCTGGCAAAGCTGGAGGACTGTGTCGCCCGGTGCAATCACATGGACTGCGTTGCGGAGATGTCCAACTACTGTCATGATGTGGTGACCCCTGTCATGAAAGCCCTCCGCGCCCCCATCGATCGTCTGGAGCTGATCAC
>JAEDOJ010000078.1 GCA_016302015.1 Oscillospiraceae bacterium
CCGACAGTTCAAACTCCTGTGCGTCGGCGTTCATGGTGTCCAGATATTCATGGGTCAGGGTATGACTTTGAATGGAGACCAGACCGGAATCCGCCATCTCCCGGATTTGAGCCTCCGTTGCCTTGTGGTTACTGCCAATGTAACCGGCAATCACAAAGACGGTGGCCTTCACATTGTATTTTTTCAGCAGAGGGAAAAGCTGCGTATAATTATCGTCATAACCGTCGTCAAAGGTGAGAATCACGGGCTTGTCATAGTCCTGCACGTGGGACAGGTCTTCAAACCAGATGGGATCGTAGCCGTGGTTCACAAGATATGCCAACTGGGCTTCCAGATTGGAGGTTGTGACAAACAGCTCCTCAATGCCCCAGGGCGTATCGCCTACAGCGTGGTACATCAGTACGGGAACGTTGACGTTTTTTGGAATGGCAAAGGGTCTTGCCGCCGGGGTGATGTAGGTTTGATGGTTGATGTCGTCGGTATAGATGGGGTAATTCAGAGCTTCACTAACCTCAAAGAGAGGCAGATAGGCGGAACCGTCCACAAATACAGGGTCGGGACAGGTACAGGAGCTGCCGTTTACGGTCAAAACGCCGTCCTGGAAAAGAACGCTGTCAGCACCGGAAAACCGGAGGGGATTTTGGCTTTCCAGGGTCAATCCCGCGGCGCTGGCATAGGCGGCGGCGCTGACCACCACCATGCCGTTGCTGCGGTAGGCTGTAACCTTCTGTCCGTTGATCAGAACCGGGTCGCCCTGAGCGGCCATGTCAGCCTCGGGAAGGGACAGACCGCCCTCAGCCCAGAGAAACAGCCTTTGCAGAATTGCGGCAAGCTGGGCTCTTTCCGCCTCGCCCTGGGGGTCTAAGCTTCCGTCGGGAAGACCGTTGACCAGTTTAGCGGAGATGGCCCAGCCAAAGGCTTCTTCCGCGTAGGCGCTGACGCAGTCTCTGTCCGTAAAGTCCTCCAGGGAACCGACCCGGATATCCGGAAGCTGCTTGAAGCTGATGTAGCGATACAGAATGGTAACCAGTTGTTCTCTGGATACGTTGTCCTCCGGGCCGAAGTTCCCGTTTCCGTAGCCGTGAACAATGCCGTTTTCGCTTGCCCAGACGATGGCGTCGGTGAACCATTGACCGGGCTGTACATCGTCATATTCGCCACGGTAGGAAACCGGGGGCTTGCCCTCCAGACGGTAGAGCACGGAGACGAGCATGGCTCTGGAGGTCGGATCGGCGGGAGCAAAGCAGCCCACGGAGATGCCGTTCATGAGGCCGGCATTCACAGAGAAATCAACGCTTTCATGATACCATGCCTCGGAAGGAATATCCGCAAAGTGGGCGGAGGAGCAATAGGAGAGATGATTTTTGGAGGGCGCCGCTGTGGAAGCTGTCACGGAAAACAGGGAAGCGGCGGTGACCAGCGCCAGCAGGCGGCAGATCCAATGTCTGAGTTTCATGGCAGAACCTCCCGGAAGAAAATATGAGAAAAGACTCTTTTGTCATGCGACAAAAGAGTCTTTCTGGTGACCCGTACGGGACTCGAACCCATGTTACCGCCGTGAAAGGGCGGTGTCTTAACCACTTGACCAACGGGCCTGGTAGCGGCAATCTGACTCGAACAGATGACACTCCGGGTATGAACCGAATGCTCTACCAACTGAGCTATGCCGCCATTTGTTTGCGCCGTCAAACAGCATAACGGATTATATCCGATAAACTTCGATTTGTCAAGACCTTTTTCTGAAAAAAATAAAATTTTTCCCGGATTGAAAGAATCCGGAGATGGAAATACTTCCGGATAGAGAAGGAGGAAAAGGCTTATGAACTCTATTGCCTGGAAAATCTGGAAAAACGCTGTTATTTTCTACATTGGCGGAATTTTTTACTGCACTACGGAATTGCTTTGGCGGGGTTGGACCCACGGCAGTATGTTTCTGCTGGGGGCGGTGTGCTTTTCCGTGGTCACCGGTCTGGACAGGCATTTTTCCCTCAGCCTTCTGGGACAGATGGCCATCGGTGCGGTGATGGTCACGTTTTTTGAATTCTGGACGGGGATTCTGGTGAATCAGATCCTGAATCTCCACGTGTGGGATTATTCCCATGTGCCTCTGAATTTCATGGGGCAGATTTGCCTGCCCTTTACCCTCCTGTGGTTCCCTCTGTGCGGAATTGCGGTTTTGTGCGAAAAATATCTGCGGCACGTCCTCTTTCACGAGGCGGTACCGCAGATTCGTTGGGTGTGAGAGCCTTCAGCCGTCCACAGGGGCTTCGTCTCTTCTGCTCGCCGCCAGAAGCTGACCGCTGCTGACAGCCATGGTGAGAAAGAGGGAAAGATTGATCAGCGTGCTGTCCACGGTGCCCTTGAGGACGGTATCCGCAATGCTGATGCAGGAAAAGGCGGTGGCGCACAGCGTCCAGAACAGGGTCAGGCGCAGCCGCCCCTTCTCAAAGGAGAAGCCCGCCAACTGGAAAGCGCCCAGCATACAGCAGATGGCGGCCATAAGCTGGAAGCCGTAGTCATGAACGGAGGGGTCGGTGTTCCAATCCTGGAAGCAGACGATGAGATGCAGCACCAGATACAGGCTGACGATCATATACAGCAGGGGAGAGGGACGTTTTTGCAGGGTGGAGAGAACGGCGAACACGGCAAGACAGACTGCGGCGAGGATGCCCAGCGGGGGCAGGACAGAGGCCAGCACTCTGGAAACCTCCGGAGACAGGGTGGCAAGGAAGGTGGCAGACTGACGGCCGTTGATCCACAGGATGATATTGCCCATAGCCAGACCGGCGGCGCAGACCAGATGCAGGCCGTTTGCCAGAAAGTTCGGGCTGAACACCTGAAACCAGCAGTTCTTTTTCGGCAAAGGACGGACCAATAGAATCAGGCTGACAAACAGGACGGCGATGAAGGCCAGCAGGATATAGTGCAGAAAGCTGCCCTCTGCCAGACCGCCGTCGGGAAGAAGCTCGCTGTTGATCTGCTGCCAGCGGACGACAACACCGACCAAAGACACGAACAGAGTCACAAATACAAGATACCACTGAGGGCGAAATGTTTTCTTCATGGGGAAACCTCCAATCCTGTCCTCCATTATAACACAGGCTGCCCAAAATTTACATAGCTATGGGAAAAAATTTTTGGAGAAAGAAAAATCAGCGGTTTTTCTCCCAAAAAGATTGATAAAACCCTTGCATTTTGGAAAAGATGGTGCTATAATATGAGCAATCAATAGTAAATTTTACTAAAGAGAGGGTTTCCCCTCTCTTTTCTTCTTGCTTATGTGAGGATGGTACGATCATGAAAATTACGGAACAAGTCTGGCAATTTGCTCAGCCTCTGGTAGAGGCAAACGGCTGCTCCCTGTGGGACGTGGAATATGTCCGGGAGGGGGGCGAGTGGTATCTGCGCCTGTATATCGACAAGGAGGGCGGCGTGGATATCGACGACTGTGAAAATGTTTCCCGTGCGGTGGACCCGGTTTTGGACGAGAAGGACCCGATCCCGGAAAGCTACCGCTTTGAGGTCTGCTCCGCGGGTCTGGAGCGGGTTCTGAAGCGGCCGGGAGATTTTGAACGCTTTATGGGAGAGCCTGTTCTGCTGAAGCTGTATCAGCCCAAAGACGGGAGGAAGGAGTTTCCCGGCAGATTGACCGGTTATCAGGACGGCGCTGTCACCATTGATATGAACGGCAAATCCTACACCTTTGGAAAAGCGGAGATCGCATTGGTTCGTCTTCGTGTGGAATTCTGATAGATCAATAGAAGGAGATACGCTATGAACTCTGAAATTTTTGCCGCACTGCGTCAGTTGGAAAAGGAACGGGGCATCCCGGTTGATTATATGATCGAGCGCATCACACAGGCTCTGGTCGCCGCCTACAAAAAGGATAAGGACGGCTACACCGACAACGTCTATGTGGAGCTGGACGAGAATAATATGAAGATGTACGCCCAGAAGGAGGTTGTGGATGAGGTCTTCTCCTCCGCAACGGAAATCACGCTGGACGCCGCCCGCAAGATCGACCGGAAGGCTCAGCTTGGAGATCTGGTGAATGTGGAAATCCAGACCAAGAACTTCGGCCGCATTGCCGCCCAGACCGCAAAGCAGGTCATTATCCAGGGCATTCGTGAGGCGGAGCGGGGCATGGTCTTTGAGTCCTTCTCCTCCAAGGAGCATGAGATTCTCACCGGCACGGTGCTTCGCATCGACAACTCCGGGGATATGACTATCCGCATCGGTCAGGGCGGCGACAAGACCGACGCCCTGCTGGCGGTGGGCGAGCAGGTTCGGGGCGAACAGTTCACGGAGGGCGATATGATCCGTGTCTATGTGGTGGAGGTTCGCCGCAGCAGCCGTGGGCCGCAGGTGCTGGTTTCCCGTACCCATCCGGCGCTGGTCAAGCGCCTGTTTGAGCTGGAGGTTCCGGAGATCGAGTCCGGCGTGGTGGAGATTCGCTCCATCGCCAGAGAGCCCGGCTCCCGCACCAAGCTGGCGGTCTGCGCCACGGAGGAGAACATCGATCCCGTGGGCGCCTGCGTCGGCGCCCGTGGCGCCCGTGTTGGCGCCGTGGTGGACGAACTCCAGGGGGAAAAGATGGACATCGTGGTCTGGTCTGAGGACATCTGCCAGTTTGTCGCCTCCGCCCTGTCCCCCGCGGACGTGATCTCCGTCACCCAGCTTCCCGGTCAGAAGGCCTGCCGGGTCATCGTACCCGACGATCAGCTTTCCCTTGCCATCGGCAAGGAGGGACAGAACGCCCGTCTGGCTGCCCGCCTCACCGGGTGCAAGATTGATATCAAGCCTGCTTCTCAGGCAGAAGAGCCTGCCCAGGAAGCTGCTGAATAAATTTTTCCAAAGGAGGGAGAACCGTGCCGAAGAAAATACCCCTGCGCCAATGTCTTGGCTGCCGGGAAATGAAACCGAAGCGGGAATTGCTGCGAGTCGTACGCAGTCCGGAGGGCGTGGTTTCTCTGGATCTGAAGGGAAAGGCCAACGGCCGTGGGGCGTATGTGTGCCCCAGCGCCGAATGCCTGAAAAAAGCAATCAAATCAAAGGCGATTTCCCGTGCCTTTGAGACAGAAATTCCGCAGGAAATCTACGACGCCCTGCTGTCGGAAATGGAGGCGGAAACGAATGGAAAAGGATAGAAGTCTAGGTCTGCTGTCCATCTCCCGGAAGGGCGGGAATATCGTCCTGGGGGAAGAACAGGTGGGCGCAGTTGCAAGAGCCGGACGAGCCAGATTGATTTTGCTGTCTGAGGACGCCGGCGCCCATACCGTGCGGAGAGCCAAAAGCTTTGCGGCCGGAACTCCTCAGCCGGTTCTGACGATTCCCTATACAAGAGACGCCCTTGGGGACGCCCTGGGAACCAGCACCTGCGCCATGGCTGCGATTACGGATGTTCGGTTGGCTCAGGCCTTTGTGAAGACCCTGGGCGACCCTGAAAAGTACGCAGAGCTTTTGCGGGATCTGGATGTGCGCGTGCAGCGGGTGGAAAAACGCCGCGCGGAGGAAAAGGCGCACCGCAATAATATCCGTCACGGTAAGAAGTAACAGGAGGTGGCTTTTATGAGTTTAGTGAAGTATCGAGTCAAGGAAGTCGCAGCGGATTTTGGCATGCAGGCCAAGGAGATCGCTGAGATTGTAGGAATGTATTTTGAAAAGCCGAAGAGCAATTCTCAGGTCTTAACAGACGAGCAGTTGAACGTTCTGTTTGATCATATTACCCAGAAAAATCAGATCGAGTCCATTGCCCAGGTCTTTGCCACGGCGGCTGTCCCCAAGGCGGAGCCCAAGGCGGAACCCAAGGCAGCCGAGCCGAAGCAGGAGGCCGCAAAGCAGGAGGATAAGCCTGCCAAGCCCCAGCAGGAGCAGCGGAAGCGGGAGCGCCGTGTGGTGGATACCAAGGCGGTTACCGTCAATGCGGATCGTTTTGACGATCGGGTGGACAGTCTGGTCTCCGAGCGTGTGCAGAACTACAGCGGCGGCAAGCAGAAGATCGGCAGCAAGGGCAAGAACAAGAACAAGGGCAAGGACAAAAAGGCTCCCATGGGCAACAAGCGCCGCAACGAGGAGCAGGAGAAGATGCGCCGTCTGCAGCTTGAGATCATTAAGAAGACCCCTCTCACCGTGAAAATTCCCGATGAGATCACCGTTGGCGAGCTGGCATCCCGCATGAAGAAAACCGCCACGGAGCTGATCAAGGTTCTGATTAAGAACGGCGTGATGGCGGCGATCAATCAGGTCATCGACTTCGACACCGCGGAATTTGTGGCCACAGAGCTTGGCTGCAAGGTTGAGCGGGAGGTGGTTGTCACCATTGAGGAACGGCTGATCGACGATCATGTGGACACCGACGACGAGCTGGTGGGACGCAGCCCTGTGGTGGTTGTGATGGGTCACGTTGACCACGGCAAAACCAGCCTGCTGGACGCTGTCCGTGAGACCAACGTGGCTTGCGGCGAGGCCGGCGGCATTACCCAGCACATCGGCGCTTACACCGTCTCCATCAACGGCAATCCCATCACCTTCCTGGATACGCCGGGTCATGCGGCCTTTACTTCCATGCGTGCCCGTGGCGCAATGTGTACGGATATTGCCATTCTGGTGGTTGCTGCGGACGACGGCATCATGCCCCAGACCATCGAAGCTATCAACCACGCCAAGGCCGCAAAGATCCCCATCATCGTCGCCGTGAACAAGATGGATAAGCCCGGCGCGAACCCGGACCGCATCCTGACCCAGCTCACCGAGCACGATCTGGTTCCCGCGGAATGGGGCGGCGACACCGAGGTTTGCCGCATTTCCGCCAAGACCCGGATGGGCATTGACGAGCTGCTGGAAACCGTGATCATGACGGCAGAGCTTGCCGAGCTGAAGGCCAACCCCAACCGCGCGGCGAAGGGCTCCGTCATTGAAGCTCGTCTAGATAAGAACCGTGGCCCCATCGCCACCCTGCTGGT
>JAEDOJ010000079.1 GCA_016302015.1 Oscillospiraceae bacterium
ACCCAGGCGGCGGCGGCAGAGCTTCGGGGAAAGCTGGTGGAGCAGCTCAGCAAACGCCTTGCGGAGCGTCCCGACGACCACCATCTGCAGCGGCAGATGAATCGGGTGTATCTGGCGCAGATTTCTACCGTCCACGCCTTTTGCGCCGCAATTTTGCGGGACTATGCCCATTTGCTGGATTTGCCCGGAGATTTCCGGATCTGCGATGATCAGGAAGCCCAGACCATGAGCCGCAGGGCGATGGAGCATATTCTGGAGGAGGCCTACGCCACTGAGGAGAAAAGTGAGGAGCTTCGGGCAGCCCTGGATTTGCTCAGCGGTTACCGAAATAAGGATGACCTGCCGGGACTGATTTTGAATCTCTATTCTGCCACCCAGTGCTACCGTGACCCCGGGGAAAGGCTCCGGGAACTGCATCGTAGTCTGGAGATTTCCACCTGTAAGGACATGGGGGAAACGGTGTGGGGTCGCTATTTGATTGAAGAATTTCACAACAGCGTTGACCGGTATATGGAGGAGCTGGACTATGCCATGAAGCTCATGGCAGGGGAGGAGCATTTTGCGAAATATCACTCCTATTGCTGTGAGAGCATGGAGGTTCTGCGCCAACTTCGGGAGGCGGAAGGCTGGGATGAAATCAGGAGCGTTCCCATCAAGCTGCGCAGAGCCCCCGGACTGAAGGACGAGCCGCTTTCCAATCAGGTCAAGGGCATTCGGAAAAAGATTTTCGACAATCTGGGAACCTATATGGAGGAGATTTTCAACCAGTCCTCCCAGGATGCCCTAAAGGACGTGGCGTTCAATGTGCCCGCTTTGCACGGCCTGCTGCGCCTGACGGAAGCCTATCGCGCCCGGTATCAGAAGGAAAAAGAATCCCGCCATACGGTGGATTATAACGATCTGGAGCATCTGACTCTGAAGCTGCTGCTGGGCAGGAGCAACAGCCCCACCCCAGCGGCGAGAGAAATTTCTCAGCGGTTTGTGGAGCTGATGGTGGATGAATATCAGGATACCAACGCAGTCCAGGACGCCATTTTTCAGGCGATTTCCAAAGACGGGAAGAACCTGTTCTTTGTGGGCGACGTGAAGCAGTCCATCTACGGCTTCCGTATGGCCGATCCAACCATCTTCCTGGACAAATACAAAGGGTTTGCGGACTATGAAAAGGCCGGGACGGGAGAGCCGAGACGAATCCTTTTGTCTCACAATTTCCGTTCCCGTCCTGAAATTCTGGAGGCAGCCAACGACGTTTTTCGCCTGTGTATGACAGAACGGGTGGGCGGCTTGCGTTATGGGCAGGAGGAGGCGCTGCGCCCCAACCTGGATGACAGGGACATGGGAAGTCCCGCCGTGGAATTTCACTGCATGAACACAGCCCGGTCAGCCGGAACGCCGCCTCTGTCCTCGTCAGAGCTGGAAGCGGAATTTGTGGCCCGGCGGATTGAAAAAATGCTGGCGGAGGGAGAGCGGATTCCGGAGCAGGACGGCCTGCGGCCTGTCCGCCCGGAGGATATTGTCATTCTCCTGCGAAAGCTGGGCGGTCAGGAGCCAAAGGCGCCCATCTACAGGAAGGCACTGGAGCGGCACGGGATCAGATGTGTGTACGGCAGCGAGGACATTTTTCAGGCGGAGGAAATTGTCATCCTCCGGGCGATGCTGCAGATCATTGACAATCCTCATCAGGATATTCCTCTGCTGACGGTGCTGCTGTCACCCCTGTTTTGCTTTGATTCCAATGATCTGGCCCTGGCAAGAGCTGCGGAGCGGAAGGGAGATCTGCTGGAAGCACTGAAAAAGCTCCCCAGGGCAGAGGAATTTTTGCAGCTTTTGCAGGAGCTGCGGGACTTTGCCCAGACCGGTACCCTGCGCTCCCTGCTGGATTTGCTGGATGAACGGCTCTTCCTCCGGGGAATCTTCGGCGCCATGGAAAAGGGAGACCAGCGGGTGCGGAATCTGGAACGGTTCTGCGCTCTGGTGGATGCCTATGAAAGCGGCGACCGCTACGGTCTGTCCGGCTTCCTGCGGTATCTGGAGCGGCTGGAGGAGAAGGGCGTTGCCAATGAGGACGTTCCCACCTCCAGCGTGGTACGGATTATGACCGTCCACAAATCCAAGGGACTGCAATTCCCGGTGGTCTTCCTGCCGGGGCTGTGGGGAAAGTTCAGCACACAGGATACCGCCCAGCAGGTGTTGTTCCATTCGGATTTGGGAATTGCCGCCAAGTTCAATGACTGGGAAAATAAACTGTCCTATCCCACCGCCTCCAGCAACGCTCTGAAGAAGAAAATCGAAGAGCAGATTCGATCGGAAGAAATCCGAGTGCTCTACGTTGCCATGACCCGGGCGCAGTACCGTCTGGTGATGACCTGCTGCGACAGAGACCTGATCACAAAGCTGAGCCGGATTTCCTCCCTGTTGACGGAACCGGCCATGGACGGCCTGATTGAGGAAGCCAAATGTATGGGACATTGGGTGGCCATGGCGGCCATGAGCCATACGGAGGCGGGAGAGCTGTTTCAGGTTGCGGGCTATCCGAGCAGCCGGCGGACGCCCGAATATCCGTGGAAGATCACATGGAATAACGGTTCGGACTATCTGCCTGAGACTTCGGCGGAGGAAGCCGCCGCCGCTCCTGCTGAAGCAGAGAAGAACATAGATTACATTCCCCTGAACCGCCGTCACCCGGAGGCGGAGCAGGCGCCCAGCAAGCTGACTGCCACCCAGCTCAAGGGCAGAGGCCTGGACGGGGAGATCAGTGAAGGGACGGCGTGCAGACCGGCGCTCCACTTCCGCAAGCCGTCCTTCGGGCTGGAGCGGAAGCTCAGCCCCACGGAACGGGGCACCGCCATTCACCTTGCCATGCAGTATCTGCGCTATGAGGCGTGTACAGACCTTGCGGGAGTGCAAAGGGAGCTTGACCGTCTGGTGGCGGAAAAATTCCTGACCGCCCAGCAGCGGGAGGCTGTCCAACCCGGAAAAATTCTCCGCTTTTTTGCCTCGGAGGTGGGTCAGCGTGTACTCCATGCAAAAAAACTGGTGCGGGAATTTAAATTCTCCGTATTGGAGGACGGCTCCATTCTGGATCCCGGACTGACCGGGGAGCAGATCCTTTTGCAGGGCGTGACCGACTGTGGAATTCTGGAAGAGGACGGCCTGACCATCCTTGATTTCAAATCGGATCGGGTCACGGAGGAAACGGAGCAGGAGCGGGCGGCTTATTATCTGGGACAGTTGGACGCCTATTCCAGAGCCTTGTCCAAGGTGTTCCAATGCCCGGTGAAGGAGCGGATTCTGTACTTTTTCGCCACGGATCACAGCATTTCCCTGTGACCTATTGCATTTTATTGCCCGGTGGAGTAAAATAAGCCCAAAGGGGATGAAAACCATGAAAAAACTGACAAAAAAGATGATCTCCGCTCTGGAAACCGGCGAAAAGGTGGTGCTTTGCACCATTCTTGCCAGCTCCGGCTCCTCTCCCAGAGGGGCGGGCACCAGAATGGCGGTGTTTGAAAACGGCGCTACCGCCGGTACGGTAGGCGGCGGTCAGGTGGAATATCTGGCAACTCAGGAGGCAATGGAGGTGCTGAAAACCGGGAAAACTCACGTCCGGGCCTTCTGCCTTGCACCGGATCAGGTGGCGTCCATCGGTATGATCTGCGGCGGCAACGTGACCATCTATTATCAGCTCCTGACCCAAAAGGAGCTGCCTGTGATCAGGGAGATGGCGGCGGCGCTGGAGCGGGATGCCAATGCGTGGCTTTATATGGAAATCAAAGAGGATGCCGTTGTCGATCTGCGGGTCGTAGAGGAGGCGGCGGCGAAGGCTTCCCCGGATTTGTTTTGCAACAAGGCAATCCTGCGACAGGGGGAGTCTACCGTCTATACCGAACCCATCGCCAGAGCCGGAAGCGTTTATGTTTTCGGCGGCGGCCATGTGGGCAGAGCGCTGGTTCCCGTCCTCGCCAATATCGGTTTCCGGGTGATTGTGTTTGATAACCGAAAGGAACAGGCGGATCAGGCCCACTTCCCGGAGGCGGCTCGGGTCATCTTTGGCGATTACAGCGATATTTATTCCAAGATCACCCTGACAAAAAATGACTATGTGGTGATTTTGACCCCGGGACATCAGGGAGACTATATGGTTCTGGAGCAAAGTCTCCGTTCCGAACCAAAGTATGTGGGCTGCATCGGCAGCCAGAGAAAAATTGCCGGCACCCAGGCACGGCTCCGGGAGGCAGGCATCCCCGAAAATGCGATCCAGTCTGTCCATGCGCCCATCGGCTTGCCCATCCTGGCGGAAACCCCTGAGGAAATTGCCATCAGCATTGCCGCGGAACTGATTCAGTGCAGGGCGGAAAACAAATGATTGAATATTGGAACCGGAAAACCGTCGCCTTTATGGCGGATGCCGCAGAGTATTGCAGCTTCCATCGGGACTTGGCGGAAATCATTTTGCCCTATCTGCCCAGGGAAGGGAACGTCTGTGAAGCGGGCTGTGGTTTGGGATATTTGTCCCGGGAGCTTGCGAATTTTTGTAAACAGGTGACAGCGGCAGATTGCTCCCGCGATGCCATCGACCATCTGCTGTCAAGGCCTTTGCCTGAAAACCTGAAGGTCTGCTGTACGGATGCGTTCCGTCTGGATGAAGCTTTTGATGCCATGGTGTTTTGCTATTTCGGTCGGATGGAGGATATTCTTCGCATTGCAAAGCGAGCCTGCAAGGGCACAGTGGTGGCGGCAAAGCGAAATTGTGCGGCGCACAGGTTTTCTCTCAGCCGGGAGAATGCCGCACTGCACAGAGATGAGGCGGGGGAATTGCTGACCAAAAAGGGAATTCCCTTCGAGAAAAAATCCGTTGCGCTGGAATTCGGTCAGCCCTTCCGATCCGTGGAGGATGCGGTCAGCTTTTTCCAACTCTATGACCGAACGGGCGTACCCGTGACCCGGGAAGCGGTTGAGCCAAGATTGCAAGCCATCGATCACCCGATCTTTTCCTGGTATCTGCCATCCCTGCGGGAAATGAATCTCTACGTTTTTGAGGCGAAGGAAATACCCGGCGCAGAAGAAAAATCAGAAAATTAAAAATAATGCTTGATTTTTTACAGAATTGTGATATAATACTCCTGCAACGGAGGCTTAGCTCAGCTGGTTAGAGCGCCTGCTTCACACGCAGGAGGTCACTGGTTCGAGTCCAGCAGTCTCCACCAAAAAAGTACCGTGTTTCCTGAGAAACACGGTACTTTTTCTAAACTTTAGCCATAATAAATCAAATATCCGGCAACTGCGGCGGTAGAATGCGTGCATATGCGTGCAGAAATATGTACCACATAATATTGCAAACCTGAAAAAATAGCATGGTGCAAATCAAGAGGTTAAAGAAACAAGGATGTATTGCCGTACCGAGAAGGTCGTCTCCTTCCCGCTTTCGCATGACGTCTGGTCGCTGCTTCGCCTTCTCTGCTGCTGCAGTTGTTTCTACGGAGCTTCGTTCAACTCGCCCTTCTGGCTGAGTTCCTCTGCTTTCTGCATCAGCTCGTCCGCTGTCGCCTCCGGGTGTTCCTCCATGTACCAGCACATCTCCAGCATCTGCTCTTCCTTCCGTCTCAACATCAGAAAGACGATTGCCCGATCCCCTCACTTCATGTCGTAAGTTTTTAAGTAACCTACCAAGATCTCTTCTAACTGAGTTAACATCTTTACCACCCCTCAAGAAATCAATCAATTCGTTGAAGTAGAATGCTTTCTCTCCGTTGTAACGCTTCGTCAAAAACCATATTATAAGCCCATAAGCAAAAGCGGAACGGCTCGACCTCCCGAGATACAAAAGGGAGGTGACAACATGACAGTATTGGAAATCCTCGGATTACTTAACCTGTTAGCCGTTGTTATCTTCGGCGTTATCGACGTCACGAAGAAAAAGAAATAACCGGCCCCGCGAAAACAGAACCGGCTAATCTCCGACTATAAATCGACCGAGGTTAAGCCGTGGCTGTGACCGCAGCCGCCGCTCTTGGTTACCTCGCAAATATATTACCACGGAAGGAACTGAAAGTCAATAGAGAATCAAGAAAAGCCGAAGCGAGGGATTTCAGAAAAAACTAATATTGACTTCTTGACAGGAGCAGATAGCTGTGATACATTAATATCAATACCAAGATGTTCGGCGGCGGCGGTCACTGGCTTCGACGCCATACTGAGGCTTCCCTGCGTTGCGGGGCTCCCAGACAACGGAGAAGTCGCTGACCTCTTGGTATTTTTATTTTTCTTGGACGCAACGTCACCTTTGCGGGTGGCGTTTTTCTTGTCCTTCATGGAGAACTTCCTGCGATCCTAAAGGAGAAAATCTCTATAGGATTTTGCATTGTCATAGGCGTCCTCGCCATCGTACAACGGAAGCTTTTCCAGGTCTTCCATAAATGCTCTGGAAAGGTCCTCGCTTACAGCCCTTCGAGGAAGTCCTTGATGTCCTCGTCTGCCTTCGGGAGCTCCCCAAGCCCGCCCTTTCTGAGCGTTTCTACTAAACTCTCCGTATCCGGGAACTCCTTCAGCCACTCCTCGATCCACTCGGTTGCCGTCTGCATATAAGACACCTCCACTCTCGTTATTATTATAGTTCTGATCTTCGGCGTTGTCAATATTCAGCTGTGTTGATGCCTTCGCATCGGGCAGAAAGGGGAGAGATTCAAGCAGAAAGGGGAGAGATTCACTCTTGATTTTTTTCGCTCTGCTTGCTATAATGATATCTGCTGGATGGATCGCAATCCATTCCCGTCCGTTTTCGCCCCTGAACTCTCGGAGGAGAAAAGCGAACGGTAAATGCACATGGAGCGGTATCGAAGTGGTTATAACGGCCCTGACTCGAAATCAGGTGTACCGGCAACGGTACCGTGGGTTCGAATCCCACCC
>JAEDOJ010000080.1 GCA_016302015.1 Oscillospiraceae bacterium
GAGGTCTACTATGACCGTGGGGAGAAGTACGGCTGCGGCAAGCCGGACTGCACCGTGGGCTGCGACTGCGACCGCTATATGGAGGTCTGGAACAACGTTTTCTCCCAGTTTGACAACGACGGCCACGGGAACTACACCGATCTGGTGCAGAAGAACATTGACACCGGCATGGGTCTGGAGCGTCTGGCGGTGGCCTGTCAGGACGTGGACTCCCTGTTCGATGTGGATACCGTGATGAACATTACCAATAAGGTCACGGAGCTTACCGGCGCAAGCTACGGCATGAGCCATGACAAGGATGTTTCCCTCCGTGTCATCACCGATCATATCCGTGCCTCCACCTTTATGATCGCCGACGGCGTTCTGCCCTCCAACGAAGGCAGAGGCTACGTCCTGCGCCGTCTGCTCCGCCGGGCAGCCCGTCACGGCAAGCTGCTGGGTGTGAACAAGCCCTTCCTGTGCGAAGTGGTGGAGACGGTTATCCACGAAAATGAAGGTCATTATCCCTACCTCCGGGAGCGGGATGAATATATCACCCGTGTCGTCCGTGTGGAGGAGGAGAATTTTGCCAAGACCATCGACGGCGGTATGAAGATTTTCGGGGAAATGCTGGCAGCCCATAAGGAAGCGAAGGAGACGGTATTCTCCGGCGCCGACGCCTTCAAGCTCTATGATACCTATGGCTTCCCCATCGACCTGACCATCGAGATGGCCAAGGACGAGGGCATGACCGTGGACGAGGCGGGCTTCAAGGCGCTGATGCAGGAGCAGAAGACCCGTGCAAGAGACGCACGGAAGGCGCTGGGCGATCTGGGCTGGACCGGCATGGACTTCGGTCAGGAAATTCCCGCCACGGAGTTTTTGGGCTATGAAAACACCGAAGCACAGGGCAAAATTCTGGCCATGCTGGCAGATGACGAGGCTCGCACCGAGATTGCGGAGGGCGTGGAGGCTGTCATCGTTCTGGATCAGACCGTTATGTATGCGGAAATGGGCGGTCAGGTGGCCGACCACGGCGTGATCGAGGGGGAAAACGGCGTTTTCCAGGTCAATGACGTTCAGAAAAACAAGGGCGGCAAGTATATGCACTACGGTGTGGTCAAATCCGGCAGTCTGAAGCTGGGAGACACCTGCCGCATCACCATCGACACCGACCGCCGCAAGGCGATCTGCCGTGCCCACACCGCAACCCACCTGCTCCAGACTGCTCTGGTTCGTGTGCTGGGTGACCATTGCCATCAGGCAGGCTCTCTGGTGGAGCCGGATCACCTGCGCTTTGACTTCACCCATTTCTCTGCGGTGACCTCCGAGGAAATGCTGTCAATTTCCAATAACGTCATGGAAATGATTCTGGAGGGCAACGGAGTGGATACGCTGGTGCTTCCCATTGAAGAGGCAAAGAAGCTGGGCGCCACGGCGCTCTTCGGCGAAAAGTACGGCGATACCGTCCGGGTGGTGAAGATGGGCGAGGATTCTCTGGAATTCTGCGGCGGCACCCACCTGAACAATACGGCGAAGGTCGGCCCCTTCCGCATCCATTCCGAGGCGTCTGTGGCCTCCGGCGTCCGCCGGATTGAGGCGTATACCGGCAAGACCGTCCTCCAGCAGATGGATCAGTTCAACCGCACCATTCTGAACGTGGCAGACGAGCTGAAGACCACCCCTAAGGATCTGCTGACCCGTGCCCACGGCGTGATGGCCGAGGTCAAGGAGCTGAAGCAGAATATCGAGAAGATGAAGGACAAGCTGGTTTCCGGCGAAATCGATCAGGTGCTCTTCTCGGCGAAGAATGTCAGCGGCTTGAAGGTTCTCACCGCCATCCGCAACGAGATGGCGCCCAACGATCTGAGAAAGATGGGCGATCAGCTCCGGGATAAGGACGCCAACGTGGTTGCGGTTCTGGCCAGCGTTCAGGGGGAAAAGATCACCATTCTGGCGGTTTGCGGCAAGAACGCCGTGGCCAGAGGAATTAAGGCCGGCCTGCTGGTCAAGGACGTCTGCACCGCCTGCGGCGGCAGCGGCGGCGGCAAGCCGGATTCCGCCATGGGCGGCGGCAAGGAGCTGAATAAGCTGGATAACGCCCTGGCCCGGGTAGACGATTTTGTTTTGGCGAATGCAAAGTGAGGAGAAAATTGTCATGAATGACTGCATATTTTGTAAGATAATAGCCGGGGAAATCCCCTCCAAAAAGCTGTATGAGGACGATCTGTGCTACGCTTTTTATGATATTGCCCCTTTAGCGCCCCAGCATTTTCTGGTGGTTCCCAAGGAGCATCTCACCGGAGCCAATAAGATCAATGAGACCAACAGCTCCGTGGTCGGCCATATTTTTGCGGTGATCACCAAGCTGACGGCGGTTCTGGGCTTCTCCGACGGATATCGTGTGGTGACCAATTGCGGGGAAGACGCCGGTCAGACGGTGAAGCATCTGCACTTCCACGTTCTGGGCGGCAAGACCATGGGAAGCTTCAACTAAACTATGGGGGGACGGGCTTGGCCCGTCCCTTTTTGGAAAGAGAGAGACAAGATGCGGAAGCTGGCAATTTTCTCCTTTGCCTTTTCGGCGGCGGCTGCCCTGAGCGTTTGGATATTGCCAACTGAATATCTGCTGTATGGGGCGGTCATGGGAGCGGCTGTGGGATTTCTGTCGTTTTTTCTTCGGAACGATCACGGAAAACGGTGCAGGCTTGCGGCCTTTGGCCTTGCCTTCGGACTGGTTTGGGCTTGGGGGTATGAGCATTTCGTGATTTTGCCCGGGGAGCTTCTGACCGGAGAGGAGCAGACGATCACCGGCACCGTGGTGGAGGCTCCCACCGCCGGGAAGAGCGTGGGTGTCACGGTGAAAATCGGCGGGAGAAAGCTCAAGCTCTGGCTGGACGCCGACCCGGCGGGGATCGAAATCGGGGATCAGATCACGGTTTGTGCCGAGATTCTGCCGGTGTCCGGCAGGGATGATACGGCGCTGAGTTATCAGTCGAAGGATATTTTCCTCATGGGCTTTCAGCGGGGAAAATTGACGGTGAACAAACCGGACAGACTGCCCCTGTCCTGCTATCCCGCCTATTGGGGAGACCTGATTCGCCAGCGGATCACAGAAATTTTTCCGGAGGACGTATCCGGCTTTCTCCGGGCGCTGCTCACCGGCGACCGCAGCGGCCTGACCTATGAGCAGACCAATGCCCTGTCGGTGACAGGCATCTCCCATGTGGTAGCGGTGTCCGGAATGCACGTTTCTCTGATCGCAGGGATAATTTTTCTCCTGTTTCCCCGGAAAAGACGGCTTTCGGCGGGGCTGGGCATCGCCGTTATGGTGCTTTTTGCCGCAATGGTGGGCTTCACCCCTTCCGTCACCAGAGCGGTGATCATGAATTCCCTGATTTTGCTGGCTCCCATGTTTGACCGGGAGGAGGATCTGGCTACCTGTTTGGGCTTTGCCCTGATGCTGATTCTCCTGAACTGTCCCAAGGCCATCGCCAGCGTCAGTCTCCAGCTTTCCTTTCTGGCGATGGTGGGAATCTACTGGCTGACGCCCCGCATCTATCGCTGGATGCTGACCGGGCTGCGCCGGGAAAGCCGCCGCCATCCCATCCGGCGGAGGCTGTTTCAGGGGATGGCTGCCACCTTATCGGCAACCCTGGGCGCCTGTGCAACCACAATTCCCCTGTCCGCAGCCTATTTCGGCGTGGTGTCGGTGATTGCGCCGTTGACCAATCTGCTCACCGGAGCGGTACTCAGTCTGGTGTTTTCCCTGAGCGTTCCCGCGGTACTGCTGAGCCTGCTTCCACCCCTGGGACAGCTTGCGGCTTGGGGACTTGCCTGGCCTGTCCGCTATGTGCTGGCTGTGGTAAAGGCCCTGGCACGGCTTCCCCACAGTGCGGTTTATACCGAAAGCAGCCTGATTTTGATCTGGCTTGGCACTGCCTACGCCATTCTCGCCCTCTACATTTTCGGGAAGGACAGAAAACCCGCCGTCCTCGGGGCGACGCTGGTTGTAACGCTGGCAGGAGGGATCATTTTCTCCGGCGGAGGGAAGACCGCTGCGGGCGTGACGGTCTTTGACGTGGGACAGGGGCAATGCGTTTTGCTTCGCTGCGGAGAGAAGACCGCTCTGGTGGACTGCGGCGGCGACAGGGGAGACAGCAGCGGTGAGGAGATCGTGCGGAAGCTGCTGGCCAACGGAATCTACGAAGTGGATTACCTGATTCTTACCCATTTTGATACGGATCACGTCTGCGGAGCAGCCCAGTTGATGCGGCGCATGGAGGTGGGCGGCTTGTACATGGCGGACACCGGGGAGAAGCGCCAAAGCGACCTTCTCTCTGTCGCACAGGAGGAGGATGTTCCCGTAACGATCCTTTTTATGGATTTGCAGATGGAATTTGGAGGCGGAACGCTGAAATTATTTGTCCCGCCGGAGAAAAATGCTGAGAATGCTTCATTATCTGCATTGATGTCTGTAGAAGAATATGATATATTAGTAACCGGTGACATGGATTCGGGAGACGAGGCTCGGTTGGTGAAGACCCATGACCTGCCGGATCTGGAGGTTTTGGTGGCCGGTCACCACGGGTCAAAGCATTCCACCGGCGAGGTTCTCCTCCGGGAGACTGCGCCGGATGTGGTACTGATCTCCGTGGGAGAGAACGCCTACGGACACCCGGCGCAGGCTGTGCTGGATCGGATTGCCGCCTGCGGGGCGGAGGTCTATCGGACGGATCTGAACGGGGATATTACGGTTTCGAGGTAGGACAATGGCAAAGAAAGGGACTTCGGCGGGCTTCGATCAGTTGAAGCTGGACATGAAAAGTAAACAGCCTGCACGGTTCTATGTGTTCTACGGGGAAGAGGACTATCTGCGGATGGACTATATTGCCCGGATCAAGGGCTTGCTTCTGGACGACCTGACGGCGGACTTTAATTTCCATCGTTTGAATTCCGAGACCTTTTCCGTGGAGCTGCTGGCGGATTCTCTGGAGGCGCTGCCCATGATGGCGGAGCGGTCTGTGATCCTTGTGGAGGACGTGGATTTATTTGCGCTGGATGGAGACAGCCGGGAAAAGCTGACACGGCTGCTTTCCGACGTGCCGGACTATTGCTGTCTGATTCTTTCCTATGAGGAGTTTAAGCCGGATAAAAGGAAGAAAAACCTCTGGGACGCCATTTCCGGGAATGCGGTTCTGGTGGACTTCCCCTATCAGAGTGAAACCAGCCTGATCAACTGGATCGGACGGCACTTCCGCCATGAAGGGAAGGAAATTGACAACCGGCTGTGCGCCTATCTTCTGGAGCTGTGCGGCCAGTCCATGACCCGCCTCAATGGAGAAATCGAGAAAATTTGCGCCTATTCCGGGGCGGATACCATAGTCAGGGCGGATATTGACGCCGTGGTGGAGCCTACGCTGGATGCGGTGGTCTTTCAGATTTCGGATGCGCTGGCGCAGCGGGAATTTGACCGGGCGCTGGAACGGCTCCATGCGGTGCTGAAAATGCAGACAGACCCGATTTCCATCGTGGCGACCATCGGCAATCAGATGCGCCGCCTGAACGCCGCAAAAATATTGCAGTCCGAAGGGAAAAACGCAGAGGATTTCATGCGCCTGTACGGCATTCAGTTTTCCGGTCTGGCAAACAAGACCATGGGACAGGCCAGACGGCTGTCGGAACGGTTTTGCAGGCAGGCGGTGCTCCTGTGCTGCGAGACGGATCTCCGGCTGAAATCCTCCTACGGCGACGGGGAGGAGCTTGCGGAGCTGCTGATTTTGCAGTTGGCGGAGGAGGCACGCCATGATTAAGCTGAAGCAGGCCATTGTGGTGGAGGGTCGGTATGATAAAAACACCCTGTCCCAATTGGTGGACGCACCGATCTTTGAGACCAATGGCTTTGGAGTGATGAAAAACAAAACAATGCTTTCTTTTCTGCGAAGGGTTGCGGAGAAGCGGGGCTTGATCATTCTCACAGATTCCGACGGCGCGGGCTTTGTGATCCGTAATTATTTAAAGGGCGCCCTGCCCAGGGACAAGGTTCTCCATGCCTATATTCCCGATCTTTACGGGAAGGAGCGGCGAAAAGCCCGGCCGGGGAAGGAAGGCAAGCTGGGGGTGGAGGGCATGACCCCGGAGATTCTTCTCCGTGCGCTGCAGGCGGCGGGAGCGGAGCCGGAGCCTGCCTCCGGGACGGGAGAACAGATTACAAAAACCGACCTCTTTCTTGCCGGCCTGTCCGGCGCCCGGGACAGCGGGGAAAAACGGAAAAAGCTCCAGGCCAGTCTGGGCTTGCCGGAGCATTTGGGAAGCAATGGATTTCTTGACGCGGTGAATCTGATGATGACCCGGGAAGAATTTTTGGAGAAATATGGAGTAAACCATGATTGAGATTTCAGTAAAAGAGCTGGTGAAATCCTTTGAGGTGGGAACGACTCTGCTGGATGGCGTGACCTTTGAGATTCACGAAGGAGAATGCGTGGGTATCATGGGCCGCAACGGCTGTGGAAAGACCACGCTGTTTCGCCTGCTGACGGGAGAGCTGTTCCCGGATGAGGGGGAGATCGTGATTGCCGGCGGGAAAAAGCTGGGGTTGATCTCCCAGATTCCCAACTATCCCCGGGGCTACACGGTGGAGACCGTGCTGCGGACGGCCTATGCTCCCCTGGAGGCCATTCATCGGAAGATGCAGGCCATGGAGGAGCGGCTGACGGACAGCGCACCCAAGGCTCTTTTGGAAGAATATGACCGCCTGTCCAACGCCTATCACGTGGGCGGCGGCTACGAACAGGATACGGAGATCGACAAAATTTGCAACGGTCTGGGGATTCCGCAGACCATGCGGTCGCAGGACTTCGACCGTCTGTCCGGCGGGGAAAAGACCCGGGTGAATCTGGCAAGACTGCTGCTGG
>JAEDOJ010000081.1 GCA_016302015.1 Oscillospiraceae bacterium
ATTCTGGGCGAGTCGGGAACCATCTGGTTGGGAGAGACCAGCCGGTAATCCAGACGGCTTTTCATCAGGGTTTTGCTGATCTGAGCGTCCCAACGGATGCCGCACTGATGGTCGATGTTGCAGTCGGCAAAGGTGACCATCTCCCCCTTCACGGCGGTGACAAACACGCTGTGTTCGTTCATGCGGACGATATCGCCGGCCTTCAGGCCGTCGAGATCATAGGTCAACGTCCACTTTCTGGCCGAGCCGGTAAAGCACTCGTTGGCCAGCTTGAAGGCAAAGCCCATGCATTGGATTGCGCTGTCATACACATTACAGCCGCAAGCGCCGTTGTAGGAGGAGCAGATGCCGCTCTCATGGTGGGTGCAGGGGGTCTCCGTCCATGCGTCCGGGTTGGATTTTTCTGCCGGATCGTGGTTCCAGTATTTCCCGTCCGGGAATTTTGCCTTCAGGCTGTCAATCATTGAGTCGGGAATCGCGCTGTCGCCCCCGGCATCCGCAAACGCCGGCGCAGGCAGGACGGAGATCAGCAAAAGCAGCGTCAGAATCACGCACAGAATTCTATGTTTCAAAGGTACCATTCCTTCCATTGGTATCGGATAAGATAGAGACTGATAAATTATACACGAAATCCGAAAAAAAATCAAGAAAAACCTTCAAAGTCTTAATAATCTCTGATTTTTTCCTCTCCCTGCCGGAGAGATTGTCCCCTCACGGAACAATTCATAAAGGTCGTCGCACCGCCGCTCCAGCTCCGCATACCCCTGATCCGTGCCCCGGTCTCCCGGATGGAGAAGCACGAGCCCGGAGGTTTTTTTCGCCTGATGGATGATCTTCTGCCCGGTTTCATTCATCGCCAGCACCCGAACATAGGGCGCAGGCGCAGCCAGCCGCTGTTCCGTAATGCCCAGATAAGCGCACAGAAGCATCCGCATAATTCTGGTTCTGGTATAGCGTTTGGACTTCACGGCAGAAACAAAGTCCTCCAAAGCTGCCTGCGACCGGACGGCTCCCATAGCCTTGTGCCACAGACCCTCGCTGCCGAAGGGAAGCTGAGAAAATTCCTCCTCCGTCATGGCACGCAGGCGGGCAAGCCATGCCCGTTCTCCGGCCTTCAGCGAATAGCGTTGGGCAGTTTGGAACACCTCCATGGCCGCTTCCGGAACAAAGCCCTCCCAGTCCTCCCTGCCCCGCAGCACCGTGGCAGAGGGGTTCTCCCGGTCACAGCTTTCATGGTAGCTTCCCTCCCGCTTCAGCACCAGAGGCTTCAGGGAGGCGTTCTGCCGCAGGATGGCCTTGCAGTATTCCACGGCTAAAATATCGTTGGGATTTTTCAGGACACCGCTTTGCCCGCCCACAGCCTCCAGCGCCAGTTCTCTGGCCTTGGGGAAGGATACGCCCTGCGCCAGCGCATTTTTCAAGGCAAGCCACAGTTCCTCCGTCAGTAGTATTTTCGCTGTCTCCATCAGCGTTTCCGCTTTTCCCTCTTCGCTGCCGAAGCACAGGCCGTCAATACAGCCCAGACCGTTCAAAAGCTCCACGCCCCCTGCGGCAAAGCCCTCCGCTGACCGCAGGCTGTAGGTCACAGGCAGCTCCAGCACCAGATCCGCCCCGCATAAAATAGCGGCCTTGGCTCTGGCATACTTGTCCAAAACCGCCGGCTCCCCCCGCTGGACATAGCTGCCGCTCATGAGGCAGACCGCAGTCCCCGCCTGATGAATGGCTGAAAGCTGCTTGGCATGGCCGTTATGGAAGGGGTTGTATTCACAAATCACGCCAAAGTTTTTCACAAATTTTCCTCCATTTCCAAAAATGCACTTGCCACCGGGGGAATTATATTATACAATGTCACTGTATGTGTATATACTATCACAAAATCGCAAAAATTGAAATATCAAAACAGGAGATGCAAGACATGAAAATTTTGGTTATCAACGCAGGCAGTTCTTCCCTGAAGTACCAGCTTATGAATCCCGAGACCGGCGAGGTCTTCGCAAAGGGTCTGTGTGAGCGTATTTCTCTGGACGGCCGTCTGACCCACAAGGTTCCTGCCAAGGACATCAAGGTTGAGCGTGAGATTCCCATGCCCACTCATTCCGAGGCCATCACCGCTGTTCTGGAAATCCTCACCGACGCCGAATACGGCGTGGTTGCTTCTCTAGACGAGATCGACGCTGTAGGTCATCGTGTCCTCCATGGCGGCGACAAGTTTGTGGAATCCTGCATTATTGACGAAGCCTGCAAGCAGGCCATTCGTGACTGCATTCCCCTCGGCCCCCTCCACAACCCCGCAAATCTGAAGGGCATCGAGGCCTGCGAGGCCGTCATGCCCGGCAAGCCTCAGGTTGCCGTGTTCGACACCGCCTTCCATATGACCATGCCCCCCAAGGCATACCGCTACGCCATTCCCACCAAGTACTACGAAGAGGATCATCTCCGCCGCTACGGCTTCCACGGCACCTCTCACCGTTTCGTTTCCAAGCGGGCCATTGAGCTCATGGGCAAGAGCGCCGAGGATTTGAAGATCATCGTCTGCCACCTGGGCAACGGCTCCTCTCTGTCCGCCGTGGCCAACGGCAAGTGTCAGGATACCTCCATGGGTCTGTCTCCCCTTGCCGGTGTCCCCATGGGCACCCGTGCCGGCGACATTGACACCTGCGTCGCCCAGTTCATCATGAACAAGTACGAAATGTCCGCTGACGAGTGCCTGAATATGCTGAACAAGAAGTCCGGCGTTCTGGCGCTGTCCAACGGCGTTTCCTCCGACTTCCGTGATCTGGAAGCCGGTGCCAAAAACGGAGATCAGGCCTGCCAACTGGCTCTGGACAAGTTCTGCTATGAGGTTCGGAAGTATATCGGCGCCTACGCCGCCGCTCTGGGCGGACTGGACTGTCTGGTCTTCACCGCAGGCGTGGGCGAAAACGGCTCCACCAACCGTGCGGCCATCTGTGAAGGTCTGGAGTTCCTGGGCATCAAGATCGATCCTGAGAAGAACAAGGTGCGGGGCGAGGAAGCCATCATCTCCACCGACGATTCCAAGGTCACCGTTTGGGTCATCCCCACCAACGAAGAGCTGATGATCGCTCAGGACACCGCCGAGCTTTGCGGTAAGTAATTCATCTGATTACGGGCTGCCGCTTTCTGCGGCAGCCCCTTTTCCCCGGAGGTTAACTATGACGGTTATTGAACGTTTTTTCAACTATATTGCCTTTGACACCCAATCCTGCGAGGACAGCGAGACCTGTCCCTCCACGGACAAGCAGAGGCTCCTTGGAGCGGCTCTGGCGGAGGAAATGAAGGCCATGGGCATTGCGGACGCCTATATGGACGCCGACGGCTATGTCTACGGCACGGTTCCCGGGGTGGAGACCGCTCCGGTCATCGGCCTGATTGCCCACATGGACACCTCTCCCGACTGCTCCGGCAAGAACATCAAGGCCAGAATCGTAGAATATCAGGGCGGGGATATCCCTCTGAATGATGATACGGTTCTGTCCCCCAGGGATTTCCCCAGACTTCTGGACAGCGTCGGCAAGCGCCTGATTGTCACCGACGGCACGACCCTGCTGGGGGCTGACGACAAGGCGGGGATTGCGGAGATTCTCACCGCCGTGGAAGAGCTGATGAAGGAAAGGCTTCCTCATGCCACCGTTCGCATCGGCTTTACCCCGGACGAGGAGATCGGCCGGGGTGCGGACCGCTTTAATCTGAAGGATTTTGGCGCGGCCTATGCCTATACCGTGGACGGCGGCACACTGGGCGAGCTGGAATATGAGAATTTCAACGCCGCCTCCGCACAGGTCACCGTCCACGGCAGAAACGTCCACCCCGGTTCTGCCAAAAACTGCATGAAGAACTCCCAGATCATCGCCATGGAATTCCACAGCCTTCTCCCTGTTCATGAACGTCCCGAAGCCACGGAGGGCTACGAGGGCTTCAGCCACCTGTGCGAAATGAACGGTGACGTGGAACAGTCCACCCTGTCCTATATCATCCGTGATCACCACCGGGAGAAGTTTCAAGGGAAAAAAGCGATGTTTGAGGATGCCGCGGCCTTCCTGAACCGGAAATACGGCGAAGGCACGGTGGAGGTGCAAATCAGCGACAGCTACTACAATATGAAGGAAAAAATCGAACCTCATATGTATGTGGTGGACGCTGCCCTGCGGGCCATGGAGGACGCCGGGGTGAATCCTGTGGTGGTTCCCATTCGGGGCGGCACCGACGGCGCAAGGCTTTCCTATGAGGGTCTGCCCTGCCCCAACCTCTTCACCGGCGGCGAGAACTTCCACGGCAGATTTGAATACATCCCCGTGGAGGATATGGAGGCCGCCGTCCGAACCCTCAAGCATATTTTGACAAACGCCGTGAAGTAAGCGGCGGCTTGCCTTTTTCCGGATCATCTGCTATAATGGCAGAAAAATTTAAGGAGATACTCTATGAAGAAATGGGTCTGTCTGCTTCTGGCCTTCTCCCTTGTCCTGACCCTCGCCGCCTGCGGCGGCGAAGAGCCGGTGGAAACTCAGGCGCCCACCGAAGCAGTGGTCGAAAACCACCTCCAACGGGTGACCATCACCGCCGTTCCCAACGGTTTGCTGGGCTTTGTCGGCGACGGTATTTACGGCAATGCCCTGCTGGGCATTGAGTTTGCCGCCGGGGATGGCTGGGACTTTTATTCGGACACCGAATTGGCGCAGCTTTGCGGCATCACGGAGGGGGTTTCCCAAGAGGCTTTTGAGGAAAAGCTGCGGCAAACGGGGACGATTTACACAATGTATGCGGAGAACGAAGAGGAAGCCTCCAGCGCCTCCGTTGTATTTGAGCATATGGGCTACGTTTACGGCGCTTCCATGACAGAAGAGGCCTTTGCGGAATTGATGCTGGAGCAGGCGTCTCTCCGCCGTCCCGGCATCGACGTGGGCGTTTCTTCCGCCTCTCTGAGTTCCATGTGGCTTGCGGGCGGGGAGCATCCCTGTCTTGAGCTGGTCTACACCGCCTACGGCGTGACCCACTATCAAACCCAGGTCTTCCTTCAGTCCGGAGAATTTATGGCCGTCATTTCCGGGACTGCCGTCCATAAGAATGACGACGCCTCCATTGTGGCAGACTTTTCCGCGCTCTCCTTCACCCCGGAAGCCAGCAGCGCCGCAGAGGAGAGTCAGGCCGAGGAATAATGCAAAATTCATAGAAAAAGTTCCGATAACTCACGAATTTCAGAGTTATCGGAACTTTTTTACAGCGTCGCAAGCAGGTTACAGCCCCTTTTCTTCAGCCAGAAGTAAAGCACGGCGGACAGTCCCAGGGTGATTGCCGCAAAGCCGGCCATATAGCCCGTGAAGCCCAGCCTCCAGCCGCCCAGCAGATATCCGGCGCACAGGAGGGCATTGAAGGCAAAGCCGCTGAACAGGGTGATGGTCACGCAGGCGCTCTGCTTGATGGGTGTGATCTCGCTCGTCCAGGTCAGAATCGGCATTTTCAACCCCAATGTCAGGCCGAACAGAGCGTACAACAGCACAAAGGACAGGGGAACCAGCGTGGTCAATGCCAGGTTCAGGGGCGTGAGAGGATAGAGAACCGCGATCCCGGCGGTGCAGAGCAGGGTGGGGATGGCAGTCAGAAGGAGCTGCATTTCCAGCTTCGCCCGGAGCGCCTGCCACGGCTTCACCGGCAAAGACTGCAAAAGCCACAGGCTCTTTCCCTCCAGCGAGACGGAGGGCGCCGTCATATCGTTCATGGAGGCAAGCATACAGATCGCCCCGCAGAGCAGCACGGGGACGCTGCCGCTTCTCCCGCCGAACACGGCGTTCAGGGTGGAGACCACAACGCCGCCCTTCCAGATCAGCAGTCCCCCGCCGACGGCCAGCAGGAGAACACCCAGACCGCAGTTGAGCATATAATTGGGGCTGGAGAGGAAGCGGCGGAATTCCTTTGCCAGCAGTGCGGAAGAAACGCTCTTCTGCTTCACCGCGCCTTCTCTGTACCGCTTCCCGGCGGAACGAGGGGCGGAAGTGGCGATTTTCAGGAAGCTGTGGGAAATCAGCGCCCACATCAATGCCAAAAGCGCCAAAATCACCGCCGAAACCACCAGCATCGCCAGGGCGTCACCGGCACCCACTCTGCCAAAGAGGTACAGCGGATAGGCGGCGCCTTTGATTTTCGCACCGTAGACCGCAGCGTTGGCAACCAAGTCCTGCAGCAGCGTCTGGGCTTTGAAATAGAAGAAATAGTATCCGCCGATAAACGCCAGAGAGACCACAACCGAAATGAAGCTCTTGTTCTTCAGCTTCAGGCTGATTTTTGCCACCACCCAGCCCAGCGTACAGGAGAGGGTCAGGACAAAAACGGAGACCAGCAGCATCAGCAGCAGGCAGCCGAGAATCACCGGAATCGACAGGGATACCGTGATCCAATAGACAATGACCGCCGGGAGAAGCACGACCATGGAGTACATCAGACCCATCAGATAGACGGTCAGCAGGCGGGAGGCAATGATCGTATTGACCGGGATCGGCAGTGACAGCAGGAGGTCGTTGTCCTTGGCAAGATACAGGCTGGAGTAGGTGTTAAACACGCTGCCGAAGGTTCCCAGCAGGACAGCCATCAACCCCATCAGCGCAAAATACAGCCAGTCCATGCCCGCAGCGGAAAGGGCGCCGCAGAGGGACAGGGAGAGAAAGGCAAACATTCCCCCCAGCAGACCGACCATAATTCCCATAAACAGGAGCATATATGCAACAGTCCCCGCCTTGGAACGGGCACGGTTCTTTTTGGCGTCGTAGAAGTAGCTGCGGAAGATCTCTGTCAGTTGCTTTTTCAGAAGAGCCTTCAGCATACCTCTCCCTCCAGTTCCAAAAAGACCTCCTCCAGAGAGTCGTCTCCCTT
>JAEDOJ010000082.1 GCA_016302015.1 Oscillospiraceae bacterium
TTCCCCGGTGGTCACCAGCGCACCCAGACGTTTTTCCAGCACCGCATCCGGGGTGACCGCCATGCCAAGCTGGCGGATAAAGGCCGTCCGCTCAAAAACAGACCGTTCCACGCCGCAGAGAACTTTGCCGCAGTTTTCCCCGGTCAGCTCCGGGATGGGCGTTCCGCTGGCGGTTTCATAGGCACGAAAGGCGCCCATAGGCGTCCGCCGCTCCGTTTTTCGCTCAATGGTGATCTCCCGACCCTTCCATTCCAGCTCTATCGTACCTTCCATGGGGCTGCCGTCCCAGGGTCTGTACCGTTCCTTCGCCGGAAGACCCTGATTGGCGGCGTTGGCACGCTCAGAGGTGTCAATGCCATAGAGCATGGCCACCAGAAAGGCGCTCCAGGTGGATTTCCCCGCCTCATTGGGCAGGCAGAGATAATTCAGCCCCGGCTGTAATTCCAGCGTATCATGAAGCTTTCCAAAGGAAGCCCGCATTCGATGTATAATCACAGGGGCACCTCCCTTCCGTCCATCAGGGACGTGACCAATTTCGCCGCCATGACAATTTTTCTCCGCTGCGCCTCGTCCCCGGCCTCATATTGCGCCTTCAGATCGGCAAGGAAATGTCCCCGCAGAGTGTCCTCCCCCGCTCCCGCCCACAGGGTGCGGGACGGAACCGTGTGATCCCGGATGGACAGGCTGAAAAATTCCGGCGAAAACGCCTCCTCCAGCGCGGCAACATTCACAGCGTCCGATTCCCCGGTGAGCAAAATTCGATAGCAATCCTTTTTGTGGTCTCCGGGGAGGGCGGCACGAAGGGCGGCTTCCGGATTTTCCCCCGCTTCCACATCCAGAATTTCATATTTTCGGGTAAATACCGGGACAAACTCCACAGAACAGCGGTTTTTCTCAGCGTTGACAAGGTAGACGCCCTTTTGCCCGCATTCGTCGAAGCCTCTGCCCATGAGGCAGCCCGGCCAGGCGCAGAGGGTTTTCCCGAATTTTTGCTCCCCCCGAAGGTGGATGTGCCCCAGGGCCAGATAATCGATACCGGATTGCGCAATCTCCTGCGCCGTTATGGGGTTGTATGCCGAATGGCTCTGGACTTCTCCGTGAAGCACCATCAGATTCAGAGCAGAAGGGTCTTCCACCCGGAAGTCCTTCAGCATAGGCGGCATTTCCCCTGCGGTAAACGCTGCCCCATAGAGATCGCAGTTCCACCGTTCAAGGTGAACCCGCTGCAACACAGGCCTGGTAAAAATATGCACATTCTCTCCCCACGGCTCCGTCAGGTAAGGAGAGGTTTCCGTCACATAGTCATGGTTCCCCGGCGCAATGAAAAATTCAGCGTTCGTCGAGGCGAACAGCGCCTTCAGAGCTTCCGTTGTTTCCCTGTAAATCTGATGGCTGTCAAACAAATCGCCGGACAGCAGCACCAGATCCACCCCCCGGCACAGCTCTGAAAGCTGATTCAGCGCAAGACGCTGTTCCCGTCTGCGCAGAGCGGCCTGTTCCGGAGACAGGCCGGAAAACGCAGAATCCAAATGAAAATCCGCAGCATGCAGCAGTCTAATCACTGATCGCCACCCTTTCTGTCTTGACACACTTCCCCGTGGTATCCTCCACGGTAAAAATACAGCCCTCCATTTTGCAGGCGCCGGGGGCCGGTTCATACCGCCCGGTCAGATCCCCGCGGAATTTCTGAATCGACAGCTCCGGACGGATGCCCAGCACCGAGTCCCGTGGGCCGGTCATGCCCAAATCCGTAAGATATCCTGTCCCTCCGGGCAGGATGCGGTCATCCGCAGTCTGAACGTGGGTATGGGTGCCCCAAACCGCGGAGACTCTCCCGTCCAGCATCCAGCCCATTGCCAGCTTTTCCGAGGTCGCTTCTCCGTGGAGCTCCACAAAAATCAGTCTGGTATCAATTTTTTTCAAAATTTTCTCCACGATGAGGAAGGGGTTGTCCGGGGTGTAATCCATCCCCACCCTGCCGATGAGGTCGATCACCGCCACATCCCCGAAGGAGGTTTCAAAAATTCCCCACCCCCGGCCGGGCTGCTGCGGCGGCAGATTGGCGGGGCGCAAAACCTCCCGGCTGTCCTCAATATAGGGCACCAGCTCCCGCCGGTTCCAGGTATGGTTTCCCATGGTAATCACATCTGCTCCGGCGTTCAGAATCTCCTCCGCCTGCCGGGGCGTCATGCCCACCACCGAGGCGTTTTCCCCGTTGACAACGCAAAAATCAATCTTCTGTTCCTTTTTGAACTTCCCCAGACGCTTTTTCAGGAACTCCAGTCCGTTTCCCGCCACCACATCGCCGATGGCCAATATTCTTCGTTCCATAAGACAACCCCAGCTTTCAGAATCGTATCTCATATTATTATATATGAAAAAAGGAAATTCTACAAGGGTAAGGAAAGAAAATCGGATGATTTCCCCAAAAAGCATCCCCCTACTGCCCAAAATTGAGCGTAGGGGGATATGCAAAGCTTATGCCCAGACGAACCAGATATACAGATAACCTGTCAGGACGGCAAGGAAGGTGAAGGGCAGGCCGATGCGGAAGAACTGGCGGTTCTTCACCTCGTAGCCCTCCTTGCGAAGGATGCCGATGGCGGCAATATTGGCGGAGGCGCCGATGGGGGTGATATTGCCGCCCAGAGTCGCGCCGGTAAGCAGGCCGAAATAGAGCACCACCGGGTCGCAGCCCATGGTCGCCGCCATGCTGGTAACCACAGGAAGCATGGTTGCCACATAGGGAATGTTGTCAATAAATGCCGAGGCAATGACAGAGCCCCAGACGATGATCGTATAGACCAGGAAGAGATTTCCCTTGCCCAGCAGTACCATCTTGTCAGCAATCCAGTCCAGCACGCCGGCACGTTCCACGCCGGAAATGATAAGGAAAAGCGAGGCCAGCAGGAGGAGGGTTTGATAGTCAATTTCCCGGAAGGAAGCGCCCACCTGCTTGAAACCGTGATTTTTCAGGAAGGAGTAAGCCCCGCTGAGGGCGAAGAAGAACAGGCAGATAAAGCCGTTGATCATTTCAGGCATACCGGGCAGGAAGGAGGCCACGATCAGCGCCACAATATTCAGGCTCAGCAGAACCGTGGGAACCTTATCCTCCACCTTGGCGGTGACCTGGATTTCCACCTTCTGACGCTGCTTGCGGAACAGGAAGACAATCACGGGAATGGTGGCCAAGGCCCCCAGCTCCACCGCCCAGAAAATACTGGCCTTGCCACGGAACACAAAGAATTCCATGAAGTTCATGTCCGCATAGCCGCCCAGCATGATGGAGGTGGTATCGCCAACCAGCGTTGCGGCACCCTGCAGGTTAGAGGAGACAGAGATGCAGATCAGCATATCCACCGGAGAAATTTTTAACTGCTTCGCCACTGCCAGACCGATGGGAGCGATCATAAGCACCGTAGCCACGTTGTCCATAAAAGCGGAGATCACGCCGGAAAACAGGGAGATAAATACCACCGCCCACATGGTGTTCGGCGCCGCGCGAAGGAGCTTTTCCGCCATAACGTCAGGCATTTTGGACTCGATAAAGAAATACACCGTTCCCATGGTGCCGAAGAGCATCATCAGGACGTTCCAGTTGATGCTGCCCGCTGCGGTCAGCAGGAAACCGGGGACGCCGCCCTCTGCGGACAAAGCGCCGTATACAAGAAAGAACACAGCAGACGCGGCGGCGACCCAATGCCGCACCTTGGGCAGGGTGATCATCAGAACATAGGTCAGAAGAAACGCTATGACTGGTACCAACATTACACATTACTCCTCTTACTTTGATTTTGGTGCAAAAAAGAAGACCTTTCGCACCCATGTGCTAAAAGTCTCGTTCCTGAAGTCAGGCGCATGACCACCGGCAGAACCGGGCGATTGTTGATCATACGTAGCAACTACTCCCCTTTAGTACTCCTATTATATGGGAAAAATCTCCCGCTGTCAACAGGAGATTTCCACCTTTCCCAACTGATAAAAGGCAACTGCGCTGGCTGCCGCCACATTGAGGGAATCCACCCCATGAGACATGGGAATACAAACCGTGTAATCGCAGTCCGCAATGGTATGGTCGGCAAGCCCGTCCCCCTCCGTACCCAGAACCACCGCCAGCCTTTCCTCCGCCATAAGCCGGGGATCGTCCAGAGCCAGAGAATCCTCCTTCAGCGCCATGGCAACGGTCTTGAAGCCCAACTCATGCAGGCGGGTGTTCAGGGGAATGTCCTCCTCCAGATACGTCCACGGGATCTGAAACACCGTGCCCATACTGACCCGAACCGCCCTTCGATAGAGGGGATCGCTGCCTGCGCTGGTCAGAAGCACCGCGTCCATGTTCAAAGCCGCCGCCGAACGGAAGATGGCGCCGATATTGGTGGGATTCATGATGTTTTCCAGCACCGCCACCCGTCTGGCATTTTTGCAGACCTCCTCCACCGAGGGAAGCGGGGGACGAAGCATGGCGCAGAGCATTCCTCTGGTGAGATGAAAGCCGGTCAGTTGGGTAAGTACCTCTAACTCCGCCACATAGACGGGAACCTCCCCGCAGCGGTCAATCAGTTCCTTTCCCTTCCCCAGGGCGTGCTTCCGTTCCATCAGAAAGGACACCGGTTTGCAGCCGCCCCGCAGCGCCCGGTCAATCACATTGGGACTCTCCGCAATGAACATGGCGTTCTTCGGGTCAGCCCGGTTCAGTAATTGCACCTCGGAAAGTCTGGCGTAAACGTCCAGCTCCGGGGCAGAAAAATCCGTAATCTCAATGATCCTTGCCATAGCTTCTCTCCTGTCCTGTTTTCCCGGTCATTATACCATTCCCGGCCCCCGGTTGCAATGCTTAAAAAAATTTTAATATTTTTGGAACCTTCTTCCGTTGCCGCCGTCCTAAGAACAGAGTACAAAAATGGAGGTTATTCTTATGAAACGTCGCATCCTTGTTCTGCTCTGTGCGTTGCTCCTCGTAGGGAGCCTGTTCACCGCCTGTTCCGCTGATTCAGGGGAATACTACAGCTATGCCGGAGACGCCGCCCTTGACGAGGAAGTCTGGGTGGAGGAAACCTACGCCAGCGAAAACTCCACCGACCAGCCCACCCTGCAGGACTCCAGAAAGCTGATCAAGACCACCTCGCTGACCATTCAAACCGCGGATTTCCAGAACTACATCGCCGCTCTGGAAGCGGCTGTCAACCAGTTCCAGGGCTATGTGGAAAACTCCGATCTGCGCGGGACAAGCACCCATCGGGCAAGCTACACCGTGCGGATCCCGGCAAAGGATGTGGACGCTTTTCTCGCTTCCCTGTCCGACAAAGGCGTTACCGCCTCCAAGTCCACCTCTGTGGAGGACGTGACTCTGAGCTACACCGACACGGAATCCCATCTGAAGGCTCTGAGAACCGAAGAAACCAGTCTCCTGCGGCTGTTGGAGCAGGCGGAGACCGTAGCCGACATTATGGATGTGGAAAGCCGGCTTTCCGATGTCCGCTATGAAATTGAGTCCTATGAATCCCAGCTCCGTCTCTATGACAACCTCATCGACTACGCCACCATCAACTTTACCATTCAGGAGGTTCTGCGGGAAGAAGAGATCATTGAGGAGAAGGCTGGCACCTGGGAGCAGATCGGCCACAATCTGAAGAATAATATCTACGCCGTAGGGGAATTTTTCCGTATTCTTTTCATCGGACTGGTTTCCATTCTTCCCTTCCTTCTGATTGTCGCCCTTGTTGTCTTCATTGTTCTGTACTTTGCCCTCTTCCTCCCCCGCCGGAAGCGGAAAAAGGCCATGAACGCCCGGAAGGACGAAAACAACCCCGAAAAGGAATAAAGAAATATCCCCGCAAAGCCTGACTTTGTGCCAGGCTTTACGGGGATCTTGTTATACTTTCAGCTTTTCCGGCAGAGCAGGATCAGGGGTCACCAGAACGGTTCGGTATTTGTCATAGACCACCATCCCCGGCTTTGCCCCGTTGGGCTTTTTCAGGTACCGCACCGGGGTCACGTCCACCGCCACGTTTTGCCCCTCCTTCGCTTCGGAGTAAAACGCCGCCAGCATGGCCGCCTCGGTCACGGTTCGGTCGGGAACCGCCCCTCCTCCACAGGCGATCACCACATGAGCGCCATGGAACTTCTGCACATGAAGCCAGAGGTCATGCTTATGGGCGCTTTTCATGGAAAGCCGGTCATTCTGCCGGTTATTTTTGCCCACAAAGATGGGATACCCATCCGAAGAGCAAAATTCCATGGGCTTGGAAGGCGCCTGCTTCATGGGCTTGTTCTTCTTTCGGTCGGTGGGGCGGATATAGCCCCCCTCCTCCAGCTCTCCACGGATCTCATTGACATCCCGCTCGCTCTCCGCCCGGCTCAGTTCCTCCAGAACGCCTGCCAGATAGGCGGACTCGATCTCTCCCGCGGCGATCTGCTCCGTCAGGATTTTCTCCCGGTTCTTCGCCTTGGCATATTCCTTGTAGAATCTTGCCGCATTCTGCTGGGGCGAAAGATTGGGCTTTAAGGGGATGTCCGTCTCCCTCATCTCCGGGTCGTAAAAGTCCACCGCCCGAAGCAGGGTCTGCCCCCGGACAATGGTATGCAGATTGGCTGTGACAATATCTCCCATGCGGCGAAGCCGTTCCCGATCCAGCGTGTCCCTTCGCTCCTTGCGCTGAATCTCCAGCTTTCGCACCGCCCGGTCATGGAGCGTCGTCACGGTTTTCCGCAGGGTCTGGGATTTCTGCCGCATCCGGTCGGAGCGGTCTGTCTCCGTATAAAATCTGTCCAGAAGTTCTGAAAAGCTCTCCATTTCCCGGTTTTCCATGTAATCTCCGTACTGAGAAATGGT